>CAMWXA010000050.1 GCA_947178035.1 uncultured Lachnospiraceae bacterium
ATACGAATGCAGACGGAGAGAAGGTAATTAGTGCATGCGGTATGCTACGGACTTATTCTGAAGAGGTACGGGTGCTTTCGGTAGATCTATCTTTAGATAAAGTCAGTGTCTATGTAAACAGTTTTATTAAAATGGATGGCGCGGAAGCTTTTTTGGTAAATGCAGATGACAATACGATTTTGGCATCTCGTGATACAGGGGTGATTTCTAAGAGGTTAAATGAACTGAATGATGATTTTATGCAGGTTGTAGCAGACAAGATCTCGCAGAATGAATTTGACATAATTGAAATCAGCGGGAACATGACGGTGTTTGAAAAGATAGATGGAACGGAGTGGGTGCTTGTATCCTATATTCCTACCAGGACGATTTACAGCGATTTGAATGATATCGGAAATATCATGATTGCTTTTGGCGTGACTTCGGTCATTGTACTGGCAATATTGATAGAACGGATCGTGCATATTATGATTCAGCCAATAAAGAAATTGACAGCTGCCATCACAGCACTGACGGATGGAGATTTTACAGTTCACAGTCAGCCCGCGGGCAATGATGAAATTGGATTGATGAGTCGGTGTGTGGAGAAGTTTATCAATACAATGTGTGGGATGATAGCTTCCATTCATGGTGTTTCTGGTACACTTCATCGTCAAGCGGATGAGAGTAAAGATATATCTGGTCAGATGTTTGATGCATCAAAGCATCAGAATCAATCCATGAAGGAGCTTAATAGAACGGTTGAGGAGCTTTCTGTTTCTGTAAATGAAATTGCACAGAGTGCAACAACACTAGCAACACTTGTAGAAGAAACCAAAAATGATGGTGAAGATGTGAATCGTAAAATGCAGGATACTGTTGATGTTTCCCAAAAAGGCAAGGAGGCTATGCAGAATGTAAGCAGAGTCATGCAGGATATCAATAGCTCCGTGTCGAAATTGCAGAGTGCAATTGATAAAGTGGGAAATGCCTCAGAAGAGATCATCAATATTACAAAAACAATTAGTGATATTGCTGATGAAACAAATCTGTTGTCCTTGAATGCATCTATTGAGGCAGCGCGCGCAGGTGAGGCGGGAAGAGGATTTGCCGTGGTGGCTGTAGAGGTTGGAAAATTGGCACAGACAAGTTCAGCATCCGTTCAGAATATTGATAACCTGGTTTGGGAGATCAAGTCGTTAATTGGTGATGTTGTCAACCAGGCAAACGACAGTGTGGGTAATATCAACAGCAGTAATGTACTTATCGGAAACGCAGTAGAAACATTTGACGTTATTTTTGAGAATGTTGTCTCGGTGGGAAATCTGGTTCAACAGATGATACAGAAGGTAGACCAGGTAGAGAATGTGGCAAGAGATGTTGCAGCCATTTCTGAGGAGCAGGCTGCAAGTTCCCAAGAAATACTTGCTTCTTCGGATATTTTGGTAGAGCAGGCGAACGGTCTGATGTCGTACAGTGAGAATGTGGCAAAGGAATCAAAGGAACTGACAAGTTCGGCTCAGA
Organism: uncultured Lachnospiraceae bacterium; assembly: GCA_947178035.1. Lineage (GTDB taxonomy): Bacteria > Bacillota > Clostridia > Lachnospirales > Lachnospiraceae > COE1. Next base: position 1,504 of record CAMWXA010000050.1, read on the forward strand.
AACTGTCAATGCAGATAGGAACTTTTAAAATTTAAGACAATAAAAGTATGGAACATAGGAGGCAATACGATATGGAAGCAATACGTTTTTTAGACAGTAACGGAACCTTTTCTCTGGAGCAGCCGGAGAATTACAGTTATCTTTATTTTCCAATCTCAGGAGAAAAGGGGCTGAAGAGTTCTTTCACACCAAATTTAGGCGGTGATAGTAAAATTGATCAAGAAACTTTTTTGCTGGAACCTGTAAGTTCAGAGAATTTACACAATAACAGATCAACAAGAAATTTCTGGTGCATAGTGGATGGGACTGGATGCTGGTCTGCAACAGGGGCATCAGCGGAAGCCGAAGAACAAAAATTTTCCAAGGAACAGGATTTGAGTACACTGACCGCAGGTTTGATGTGGCAGACAGTGAGAAGAAGTTCAAAGAAATATGATCTGGAAGCAAAGATTACTTCTTTTGTTCCAGTGGATGATAATGTTGAAATCATGTATGTACATCTTCGTAACATGGCAGAAATAGAGCAGAAAGTCACGCCAGTTGCGGCTGTTCCGATTTATGGGAGAAGTGCGGATAATATCAGAGACCATAGAAATGTCACATCTATGCTTCATAGAATCCACACACAGAAATATGGTATCACAGTAAAACCGACCATGTCTTTTGATGAAAAGGGACATCGGAAAAATCATCTGATCTATTTTGTGACAGGAACCGGAGGAAACGGCGAAAAACCACGATCTTTCTATCCAACGGTGGATATTTTTGTCGGGGAAGGTGGGACGTTTACCCATCCGGAGGCCATCTGTCGAAACAAAGCGGGTGTGCCATCAGGAATCGAAATTGCCGGAAAAGAGGCGATGGGCGGTATTCGTTTTGAGGAGATAACACTGAAACCAGATGAGACTGCGGAGTATGTGCTCATTGTGGGAATTGCAGAGCAGGAGGAAGAAATAGACAGGGTTATTGCAAAGTATGATTCTGCTTTTAAAGCAAAGCAGGAACTTAACAGGGTAAATCAATACTGGCAGGAGAAAGTGAATGTCAGATATCATACGAGTGACAGCCGTTTTGACCTTTTTATGCGGTGGGTAAGTTTTCAGCCATTTTTAAGACGTCTCTACGGATGCTCTTTTCTGCCGCACCATGACTACGGGAGAGGTGGAAGAGGATGGCGGGATTTGTGGCAGGACTGTCTGTCTCTCTTGTTGATGGATCCGGGCGATGTGCGCCAGATGATAGTCAGCAATTATGGCGGGGTGCGAATCGATGGAACCAATGCAACAATTATAGGGAATAAGCAGGGAGAATTTATCGCTGACAGGAATGGGATCAGCCGCGTCTGGATGGATCATGCGGTCTGGCCATTTATGACAACGAAGCTTTATCTTGATCAGACTGGGGATTTGGAGATTCTTTTGGAAAAGGTGAACTATTTTAAAGATGCGCAGGTGGGGCGCGGAACAGATATTGACAATGCATGGGATGATAGATATGGCATGCTGCAGAAAACGACCAATGGCAGTGTGTACGACGGAACAATCCTGGAACATCTCATCGTGGAGCACTTATGCGCTTTCTATGAAGTCGGGGAACACAATGAGATGCGGCTTCGTGGAGCTGACTGGAATGATGCGCTGGACATGGCGGCAGAGAATGGTGAGAGTGTGGCATTTACGTGTGCTTATGCAGGAAACCTAAGGCAGCTTGCAGACTGCCTTCGTCTTTTGCGGGATCAATCATCCAATACAGAGATAGAACTTTTGGAAGAGATTCAGGTTTTGCTGAAAGATGATACGGAAATATATGAAAATATCGGGATGAAACAAGCACTTCTAAACGAGTATATCGACATATGCAGACATGAGATTAGTGGGAAGAAGATACAGGTGCCAATCAACAACCTGATTGAAAATCTGACACACAAAGCAGATTGGATCATGGGACACATACGCAGGACAGAGTGGATTTCGGGACAGAATGGGGAAGGCTGGTTCAACAGTTATTATGATGATCATAAGAATGCAGTGGAAGGTTTCTCAGAAAAAGGTGTTCGGATGATGCTGACAGGACAGGTATTTGCCATTATGAGTGGAACTGCGACAGATGACCAGGTAAGTCAGATCTGCAAGAGTGCCGATCACTACCTGTATGATGCTGCCGTTGGTGGTTATCGGCTGAACACAGACTTTGGGGAGCTCAAGTTTGATATGGGAAGAATGTTTGGGTTCGCCTATGGAGAGAAGGAGAACGGAGCTGTGTTTTCACATATGACAGTAATGTATGCGAATGCACTCTACAGAAGAGGATATGTAAAGGAAGGATATAAGGCGCTCCAGACATTAGCTGAGACAGCTCTTGATTTTGGCACAAGTAAAATATACCCTGGTATTCCAGAATATTTTAACGGTGAAGGGCGGGGGATGTATCACTATCTGACGGGGGCGGCAAGCTGGTATATGATAACGATGATAACAGAAGTATTTGGAGTTCGTGGGGAAGCGGGAGACTTGGTGATCAAACCGAAACTGCTGAAAAAGCAATTTGATGAAAGGAAAACAGCTTCTATCCGATCCTGTTTTGCAGGAAAAGAGTTTGAAGTTATTTTTAAGAATGTGGAGGGATTGGAATATGGTGCATATGAAATCGGCACAGCGTTCTGTGATGGCGAGAAATTACAAGTTGTTGACGGGATGCAGGTTCTGATCGACAGGGCGCGCGTAAAGTCTATGAATGATAATCTTCATAAAATTGTAGTAGAGCTGGTTCCTGCCTAAAAGCAGAGACCAGCTCTGCTGTGATTTTGTGCAGTTCATCCCCATACTATTCATTTTTCTACAGTTCCTTACGGATTCATAGTCTTCCATTCTCATCGCTCGCCGGATATGCAGTCATAACACTCATAATATCATGAATCTGATATTTTTGTACATATCTTAGTATATTGAGATCAAATATAATCCTATAATTGATAACATAAGCAGAAAACGAGATATGAGATGAAAATAGACTTACGGAAAAGCGTTACAACAGTTTTGGCATCAGGATCAGTTATCCTGTTTATAATGTCTTGTGGCTGCAATGAAAATCAAGTTGCAGTGAATACGGAGAATTCTAAGACCATGCAATCGGAAAATAGGCGGTAGTTGGGTAGGTTAATCCTGATGCGACCACAGACGTTAAAAATGCGGAATACAGAATTGATTATGTGAGGGCATATCAGAAGGACAGCTATGATGAAAATGTGGAAAAACCAGTGAAGGAAATTGTTTTTCGAGAGTCTGGAAATGGTTGAAAATAAATTCAAAAAATAATTATAAGGAGAATGATTATGAAGTTTGGTTACTTTGATGATGTGAGGCGAGAATATGTGATTGAGAGACCGGATACACCGGCGCCCTGGGCAAATTATCTGGGATCTCCAGAATATGGTGCTATTATTTCAAACAATGCCGGAGGGTACAGTTTTGCCAAATCCGGTGCGAATGGGAGAATTTTGCGATATATATTTAACAACTTTGACCAGCCAGGCCGTTACATATATATCAGGGACAATGACAGTAAGGATTACTGGTCGGCGTCATGGCAGCCGGTTGGGAAGAATTTGGAGGTATATCAGATCAAGTGCAGTCATGGGACAGGTTATACGAGAATGGAAGCCGATTACAGTGATATTCATTCGGAAGTATTGTACTATGTGCCGCTTGACAAATCCTATGAGGTATGGAATTTGAAAGTGACAAACAGATCCAACGCACCGAGAAACCTGAATGTCACTGGGTATGCAGAGTTTACCAACAATAACAACTATGAGCAGGATCAGGTTAATCTTCAGTATTCGATGTTTATTACAAGAACTTCATTTGACAAGGATCGTATCTGTCAGACAATTCATGGAAACCTTGACGGACTAGAGGAAGGGGAGGAGATAGATCACAAGTTTATGATCGACCGTTTCTTCGGGCTGGCAGGGGCAGAGGTAGCTTCTTATTGTGGAGACAGGGAGAAATTTGTTGGACGCTATCATGGTTATGGAAATCCCATAGGAGTTATGAACGGAGAGCTTGGGGGAGAATTAAGCTACAATGAAAACGGGTGCGGAGCGCTCACAGCCACACTCACACTTGAGGCAGGGGAAACAAAAGAGATTGCGTTCATACTAGGAATGAAATACAAGGAGGAGGCAGACAGAATACTTGCGGATTATCGGTGTCCTTCAAAAACCTGTGCAAAGGAACTCAGAGAATTAATTGCATACTGGCATGAAAAGCTGTCTCATTTTCAGGTAAAGACACCAGACGCATCCTTTAATTCCATGATCAATACATGGAATGCCTACAACTGTTTTATGACTTTTATATGGTCGCGCGCTGCGTCCTTTACATATTGTGGATTGCGGAACGGATACGGATACCGTGATACTGTGCAGGATATTCAGGGTATTATCCATCTGGAGCCCGAGATGGCTGCTGAGAAAATCCGTTTTATGCTCTCTGCACAGGTTGACAATGGCGGCGGACTTCCGCTTGTGAAGTTTACACACGACCCAGGACATGAGGACACGCCGGATGACGCATCGTATGTGCAGGAGACGGGACACCCGGCATACAGAGCAGACGATGCGCTGTGGCTGTTTCCTACAATATACAAATATGTGTCGGAATCGGGAAATCTTGAATTTATAGACGAGGTGATTCCGTTTGCCAACAAGGGTGAAGGAACGGTTTATGAGCACTTAAAACGTGCTGTCGATTTCTCGATGAAGCATATGGGGCCGCATGGTATGCCGGCAGGACTTTACGCGGACTGGAACGATTGTTTGCGGCTTGGAAAAGACGGAGAATCTTCCTTCGTGGCGATGCAGTATTACTATGCGATGACAATTCTGAGAAAATTTGCTGATTACAAAAAAGACGAGCGTTATACAGTCTTCCTCGACGAGAAACAAAAGGCGCTCGGTGAATTGATACAGAAGCTCTGCTGGAATGAGGACAGGTTTATCAGAGGCTTTACGGAGGCTGGCGAAGTCATCGGAAAGAGAGATGATAAAGAGGCAAATATATGGCTGAATCCCCAAAGCTGGGCGGTCATCAGCGGGCTTGCCACAGATGAGCAGGCAGACAAGGCCCTTCATATGGTGTATGAGAAGTTGAACACAGAATATGGAGTAATGCTCATGGATCCGCCATATCATCTTAATGCCTTTGACGGTGCATTGGCCGTTATTTACAATGCGGGGGTAAAGGAAAATGCTGGTATTTTTTCACAGTCACAAGGTTGGATCATTCTTGCGGAAGCGTTGCGCGGGCATGGGGAGAGAGCGTTTGCTTATTTTAAAGAAAATGCACCGGCTGCCCAGAATGATAAAGCAGAAATCCGTAAACTGGAACCGTATTGTTACGGACAGTTTACAGAGGGGAAGGCCAGTCCCCACTTTGGGCGTTCCCATGTGCACTGGCTGACAGGTACAGCATCTACAGTCATGGTAGGCTGTGTCGAGGGAATCCTTGGTATGCGTCCTGACTTTGATGGATTGAGAATAGCGCCCTCCATACCAAAAGAGTGGGAAAAATTTGAGATTGATAAGGATTTCAGGGGAAGCCATCTGCATATTACAGTCCACAATCAGGGGCACGTAGAATCTGGTTTTAAAAAGCTTACAGTCAATGGTATCCAGATGGAGGAAAACTATATTCCTGCAGAAATGCTTGATGAGCAGACGGAAATTGAATTATACCTGTCATAAATGAAACGATGACATGAATTTGACATTTTTATTGCATATTTGGTATATTAATGTGAGTTATGCAAGGTATAATATACCTTGTAAAGTAATAAAAATGTTTGCAATATTTAAAAGGAGGACATTTTCTATGAAAAAGAAAGTTGTTAGTATCTTATTATTGGCAGCTATGGCTGCAAGTTCATTGACAGGCTGTGGAGGAAGTAATTCTGATTCACAGACGAGCAATACATCTAATGTGGGCAGCGATTCGCAGTCAAGTGATGCAGTAAATACAGATTCACAGCCAGAGGAGGGGCAGGTTATTAATATATACAGCTTTAATGACGAGCTTCGCACCCGTATTACGGCAGTTTATTCGGAGATTGAAAGTACCTCCGAAGATGGTACGGAATCCATTTTAAAGGATGGATCTGTGATCCGCTGGATCATTAATCCGAACCAGGATGGTGTATATCAGGATAAGCTCGATGAGGCACTCAATGGTCAGTTAACAGCAGCAGCGGACAACAAAGTTGATATTTTTGCAGCGGAGTTGGATTATGTTGTCAAATATATAGATGCAGATATCGATGCTGCAATGACGCTTGAGTCTTTGGGAATTAACCCTGAAACGGATCTGGCAGACCAGTTTGAATTTACAAAGACAGTTGCCTGCGATCAGAATGGTGTACAGAGAGCTTCTACATGGCAGGCATGTCCGGGTGTCTTGGTATACCGCCGTGATATTGCAAAGGAAGTTTTTGGTACAGATGATCCGGAAGAGATTGGCAAGAAGACCAAGGACTGGGCAGCCATGAAGACAACTGCGGAGGAACTTAAAGCAAGCGGATATTATACTTTCTCATCCTATGCAGATACATTCCGCCTGTACAATAACAGTATGGCAAATGCATGGGTTGCACCGGGGGAGACGACCATCAAGGTTGACCAGAAGATTCTTGACTGGGTAACGGATTCCAAGGAATGGAAGGATGCGGGCTATTTTGATCCGACTGTCAAGGGACAGTGGAATTCTGATTGGTTTACAGCAATGAGCTCTAGTTCCAAGGTATTTGCATTCCTTTTCCCGGCATGGGGAATTGACACACAGATGGTGCCAAACTGGGATGGAGAGGAAGGCTCATGGGCTGTCACAAATGCACCTCTGTCATACAATTGGGGTGGAACATTCATCCTTGCTGCAGAAGGTACAGATAATCCACAACATGTAAAGGATATCATTCTTGCTCTGACAGCTGACACAGATAACCTGACAAAGATCTCAAAGGATTATGCAGATTTTACAAATGCAAAATCCGTTATGCAGGCAGCAGCGGAGGACGACAGCTTTACATCTGACTTCCTTGGTGGACAGAATCCATATACATATTTTACACCTGGGGCAGATACGATCAAGATGGCACCGCTGTCAGCATATGACCAGGGATGTGTAGAATTGGTTCAGAATGCGTTTGGTGATTATTTACAGGATCAAATCGATTACGATAAGGCAAAAGAGAACTTTGAGATAGCAATCAGAGAGCGTTATCCTGAGATTACAGAGATTCAGTGGCCGGAATAAAAAAGTCGACTGCGGTGCGTGAACGCACCGCAGTATTAGAAAGAAGGGAATGGTAGCCTATGAAACAAAAACGTAAAAAGATAGATTATTCAAAGTGGGGATATATTTTTATCCTTCCGTTTTTCGTAAGTTTCTTTATTTTTTCTCTTATTCCATTGGTCGATACAATCCGATATAGCTTTTATGAATATTATCGATCTGGTCTTAAAGAAATTGGTCCTAATTTTATTGGAATGGCCAACTACGCCAGCCTGCTGAAATCTGATATGTTGAAATATGCAGGAAACACCTTGATTCTGTGGCTGATTGGTTTTGTTCCGCAGATTGTAATCGCGCTGCTGCTTGCTTCGTGGTTTGTAGATGCACGATTAAAGATCCGCGGTCAGCAGTTCTTTAAGGTAGTTATCTATCTTCCGAATTTAATCATGGCCTCCGCATTTGCAATGCTGTTTTTTACGCTGTTTTCAAACAAAGGGCCGATTAATTCCATTTTGTTGTCATTGGGAATAACAGAAAATCCAATTGATTTTATGGGTACTGTATTTGGAACAAGGACTTTAGTTGGTGTGATGAACTTTCTGATGTGGTTTGGCAATACAACGATTATGTTGATGGCGGCAATTATGGGTATCAGTCCAGACATCTTTGAAGCGTCGGAAATAGACGGCTGCAACAGCGTGCAGAGATTTTTTTGCATAACTCTTCCGCTGATTCGTCCGATTCTTGCTTATACATTGATCACATCCATTATCGGTGGTCTCCAGATGTTCGATGTTCCACAGATTCTGACCAACGGCCAGGGAAGTCCGGACCGCACATCTACGACACTGATTATGTTCCTCAACAACCACCTAAAGAGCAAAAATTATGGAATGGCAGGTGCATTGTCAGTTTACCTGTTCATTGTGAGCGGAATCCTGTGCTTTATTGTGTATCGAATCACAAACGATGAAGATCCAGATGGCTCCAAGGCAGCAGCAAAAAAGAATAAAAAGGGAAGGAGATAGGATAATGAAATCAAAAGGATATAATGGTTTTCGCACTATTTTTGCACATGTACTGCTCGTCATTTTGTCATTTATGTGTCTGTTTTTCTTCTATATCTTGTTAGTTAATTCGACACGTTCCCATGCAGATCTGCAGAAAGGATTTTCTGCACTGCCCGGAAGCAGTTTTCTAACGAATTTGAAAAATGTTGCAAATGATGGAAGCTTTCCGATGGTGCGGGGGATCTTGAACAGCTTGATCGTCTCCAGCAGCTGTGCAGCAATTTGCACCTATTTCTCTGCATTGACGGCCTATGGACTTTATGCCTATGATTTTAAATTAAAGAAAGTTGCGTTTACATTTATTATGGCAATCCTTGTGATGCCCACTCAGGTTACGGCAATGGGCTTCTTGCGTTTGATTACGAAAATGGGAATGTATGATTCCCTGCTTCCGCTGATTATTCCGTCCATCGCGTCACCGTCTGTATTTTATTTCATGTACAGTTATCTGCAGTCATCACTTCCGCTTTCGCTGGTTGAGGCGGCAAGAATTGATGGTTCCAAAGAATTTCGAACCTTTAACCAGATTGTTCTTCCGATTATGAAGCCCGCGATAGCGGTACAGGCCATCTTTACATTTGTAGGTTCATGGAACAATTACTTTGTTCCTGCGCTGGTCATTCAGTCAAAGGATAAGATGACAGTGCCAATCCTGATTGCACTTCTTCGGGGAGCTGATTATCTGAATCGTGATATGGGAAAGATATATATGATGATTATGGTGGCAATTGTTCCGATCATTCTTGTATATCTGATTCTTTCAAAATATATTATCGCGGGTGTGACACTTGGAGGTGTCAAAGGATAAAAATGAAAAAGCGGAATGCTGTCATTAAAGATGGGCAGTATTCCGTTTTTCTACAGTTCCTTAGTCTGCAACACTCCAGGTAGAGGAAGAATGAAGGTCGCGATATTTTTTGGGAGTGATACCAGTAAACTCCTTAAACAATTGTATAAAATGGCTTTGAGAGGAAAAAGACAGATAATTCGCAATTTCGACCAGGCTATAATCACAAAATTTTAAGAGATGTTGTGCCTTCTCAATCTTTTTCTCGCGAATATAGTCGCTTACGGAAACGCCAGTTTCTTTTTTGAAAAGACGTGACAGGTAACTGGCGGATAGCTCGGCATATTCTGCAAGAACCTCAATCGTAATCCGTTCTTTGATATGTGCATAAATGTAATCAATACAGAGTGTGACAGGTTTGGACATTCCTGAACTTCTTGTGAGAATGCGCATTTTTCCAGTAAAATCCAGAACCATGTGATCGTGGAGATTAATAACGGATTGACATGTATGGAGATCATCAAGCTTTAGAATATAAAAATCACTCAGGCGAAATGCCTGTTCCGTTTCCATGCCAGATGCAATACAGAGTCTTGTCACGAATGCTGTTGTGACCACAAAATGATATTTCAGATTGGTCACTGGGTCGCGGGATAGCGTGCCGACACCTTCGGTCTCAGCGAATTTCTGCTGGAGGCAGTTTTCACGCACAAAATCAATATCCCCCGAGCTGACAGCATGGAAAAAGATCTGTTCGTCATTCAGCGGACGATGATACTTATCTTCTTCACTATCCTCTAGCTCCTGCATATACCATTCCTGCAATAGACCCATATCTGATAATCCTCCGTTAAATATAGATATAAAATAAAAATATTATAGCATGAATTTGATATTGTAGCAATTACGTTATTAGAAAGATCTGTCCGCTCTGGAAGAATGGACGGGAAATAAAGAAGGTTCCGACAAATGGAAACTGAGTACAGAGGACTTTAAAGGATATTGAAGCCGGCAATGACGTTTAACACACTTTTGCGCAGATCAAAGATATCCATCTCGATTTTCTTTACCAATGTTTTTTTCTGATAAAATTATGATATAATCCGTTTAAGTACTTAAACGAGGAGACGTATTATGGATATATTGGAGATTATGTGAGTGCGCCACAGCGTGCGGCAGTACAATGGAAAAAAGATTGAGAGTGAAAAAAGAGAAGCGCTGGCTGCCTTGGTAAAAGAATGCAGCAGAGAGGGAGGGTTGAACATTCAGATTTTCTATGATGAACCAAAGTGCTTTGACAGTATGATGGCACACTACGGAAAATTTAGCGGCGTGGAGAATTATATTGCACTTGTGGGGAGAAAAGACGCTGATCTGGATGAAAAAGTGGGATATTACGGTGAGAAACTTGTATTAAAAGCGCAGGAACTTGGCCTGAACTCCTGCTGGGTTGCGCTGACGCATGGGAAGAGTGCCGTGGAGATTAAGAAAGGTGAAAAACTGGCGTGTATCATTGCATTTGGATACGGTGCTGCGCAGGGGTCGGAACATCAAAATAAACCTATGGAGCAGCTGTGCAACTGCGCGTCCGGTATGCCGGACTGGTTCGCAAAGGGAATGGAGGCAGCACTGCTTGCACCCACTGCAATGAATCAGCAGAAGTTCTACATCACACTTGAAAATGGAGAGGCATCTGTCAAAGCAGGAAAAGGATTTTACATAAAGATGGATCTTGGCATAGTGAAATATCATTTTGAAGCTGCATCAGGCCATAAGGTGCGATAATGAAATCTGACCAGTTTATTGTTTCCGATATCGACTGCTTAAAAATAGCTGTAATTTTATGGAAGAAATTATGAAAATGTGGAATCCTATATACGAAATCGTAACGATTCAATCAATTCATAATCAGCTGTTGTAAGCGGAAAGGGAGACAATATGAAATTGGGGACAAATAGGATGATGCAGTTTCTTGAAAAATTTGATGAACATCCATTTTTGGTGAAAATGAATGGCGGGGAATACAGGATCGGGGAAGGAAATCCGTCTTTTACAGTCAGAATCAATAAGGCGATACCGTTAGATGAGCTGGTAACAGGCACTTCCCTTGCATTGGGGGAGGCATATATGAACGGGGATCTGGAGATTGAGGGCGATTTGTATGATGCGCTGGACCATTTTCTTGGACAGATGGGGAAATTCCATACAGATAAAAAGGCACTGGGAAAGCTGATTTTCACTGCAACCAGCAAAAAAAACCAGCAGAAGGAGGTGCGCAGCCATTATGATATCGGGAATGACTTTTATAAATTGTGGCTGGATGAAACCATGAGCTATTCCTGCGGCTATTTCCAGAAAGAGGATGATACGCTTTATCAGGCGCAGCTCAATAAAGTGGACTATATTCTGAAAAAGCTGTATTTGAAAAAAGGGATGGAACTGCTGGATATCGGGTGCGGCTGGGGATTCCTGCTGATAGAGGCGGCAAAGAAGTATCAGGTACATGGCACGGGGATAACGCTCAGCGTGGAGCAGTACCAGGAGTTTGAAAGGCGTATTGCGGAGGAAGGACTTGGCGGACTGCTGCGCGTGGAGCTGATGGATTACAGGGACCTTCCAAAGTACGGGAAAACATTTGACCGGATTGTGAGCGTGGGAATGATCGAGCATGTGGGACGTGAAAATTATCCGCTGTTTTTGGAGAGTGTCGATAAGATTTTGCGGCCGGGAGGAATGTTTCTTCTGCATTTTATCAGCGGGGTAAAAGAATCCCCGGGCGACCCGTGGATCAAAAAGTATATTTTCCCTGGCGGTGTGATTCCAAGTCTGCGGGAAATACTTTCCCATGCAGCGGAGAACAATTTTCACACGCTGGATGTGGAGAATTTAAGGCTTCACTATAACCGCACACTATTGTGCTGGGAAAAGAATTTCAGGGAACACATGGATGAGATAAAACAGCGGTTTGACGAGAGATTTGTACGGATGTGGCATCTGTATCTGGCCGCATGTGCCGCAACATTTCATAATGGAATTATTGATCTGCATCAGGTTCTCTTTACAAAAGGGATAAACAATGATGTGCCGATGGTACGATGGTATTATACAGATAGTACAGATATAAAAATGTTATAAAGGCATTGCCTGTTTTATATCAATCGGCGGCTGACAAATAAAATTACTAATAAAAAATAGGGGTATCGTATTTAGTTTGACAGGTTTCAAGAAATCTGATTTTATATAAAATTATTAAATGAACAGATTTAGGGATTTCCCTAATCGTAATAAAATGGCAGATGGAGAGGTAAGGATGCGGTCTGCCGCCAAAAGAATATATATAGGTAAACACTTATTAAAAGGAATAACAACATGGAACTGTATTCGGAAAAAGGAATGACGCAGATATTAGTGGAGAAAGAATGCCATGAAGGTGTACGGCGTATTGCAGACACATTAGCTGAGGATTTCAAAAAAGTAACAGGTGTGAAGCCGGAATGTGTTTCAGAACTTGATATAGATGAGAGAAGTATCAGGCAAGTTATTTTGTGCGCAACGATAGGCAGAAGTAGTTTGCTTAACGAGATGGAGCGGGCAGGGAAAATTGACTTAGAAATAATAAACGGAAGGCGTGAGGTTTTTCAGATAAAAATAATCGAGAAACCATTGAAAGGTATCGCGCGGGCGCTTGTAATCTGTGGAAGTGATAAAAGGGGAACAATCTATGGCATGTTTACCTTATCTGAATATATTGGGGTATCTCCGCTTTGTTTTTGGGGTGATGTATCTCCAGTAAGGAAGGAGCGGATTATCGTCCATGAAGATATTGAGCAGGTTTCTAAAGAGCCAAGTATCAGATACAGGGGTTTTTTTATCAACGATGAATGGCCCTGTTTCGGCAACTGGACAAGTTCGCATTTTGGCGGATTTAATGCCAAGGCATACAAGGAGATTTTTGAATTTCTTCTTCGTATGAAAGGCAATTATCTCTGGCCTGCCATGTGGAGTGCTTCGTTTCCGCTGGACGGACCAGGAAATGCCAACGAAGAGCTTGCTGATACGTACGGTGTCATCATAGGATATTCTCATCATGAACCTTGTCTTAGAGCCAGCGAGGAATGGGACAAAGTTAAGGGAAACAATTCTGAATATGGAAACGAATGGAATTTTTATACAAACGAAAAAGGGTTATTAAAGTATTGGGCGGATGCACTGAAAAGAAGCGGGAAATATGAAAACATTATAACCATAGGAATGCGTGGAGAACGCGATACCTCCATGCTGGGTGAAAATGCGACAATAGAAGAAAATGTCAATCTTCTAAAAGACATTATCAGGAAACAGAAGAGGCTTATTGCTGAACACATTAATGGGAATAAGCCTTTGCTGTTAGTATTATATAAGGAAGTTGAACAGTATTTTTATGGGAATGAGGTCATAAAAGGATTAAAAGACTGGCACGGACTGGATGGTGTCATTTGTATGCTCTGTGAGGATAATTTTGGGCATATGCGCACGCTGCCCATGGAAGATAGCAGGAACCGTAACGGGGGATGGGGAATGTATTACCACCTTGATTATCATGGGGAACCGATATCATACGAGTGGGTTGATTCGACTCCATTATCTAAGATATGGGAGCAGATGTGCATGGCATACGAATACGGTATACATGATGCATGGATTGTGAACACAGGGGATTTAAAACTCCATGAAGTTCCGCTTACTTATTTTATGGCACTGGCATACGACTATGATAAATGGGGATATGGCAACAAGGAAAGTTATCTGGAATTTACTGCGGAATGGGTAAGAAAAAGCTTTCCCGATGCTTCGGCAGAATTGCAAAAGGATATTTCGTATGTATTTACGGAGTATATAGATATTAACAATTTGCGCAGACCAGAATCATTACATGAAGGAATCTATCATCCATGTAATTATGGTGAAACGGACAAAATGCTCGAAAGAGCAAAAAAGGTGGAGATTATATCTGCAAGTATTTTAGATGAGCTGTCGGAAACTGAGAGAGAGGCTTATTATAGTATGGTTCATTTTGCAGCAATGGCAAGTATGAATTTACTGAAAATGCATCTGTATTCAGGAAAGAATACACATTATGCAGAACAGGGAAGACGCATTGCGAATAATTTTGGAAATTTGACAAGAGAGTGTATTCGCAGGGACAGAGAACTTGCACAAGAGTTTGCAGTGTTTAAAAACGGAAAATGGAATGGAATGCAGCTTGCGCAGCATATCGGTTTTACAAAATGGAATGAGGATGGATATCATTATCCACTGATATACAGTGTAGAAC
>CAMWXA010000051.1 GCA_947178035.1 uncultured Lachnospiraceae bacterium
AAACCCGACAGCCTAAATCACAGCTGTAACTGCCTAAGTCTCAAACGGACTGCCAAATACATACTTCTCCACCATGTTGAAATCCTCCTGTCTCATATTCCTCAAAATCGTATAGTAAAAGAATACTATCATCCATGCATTGATGTCAAGCGGTTACAATTCATACCACGTCAATTTTTATCAGCTTATCAGTTAATAGTAAGCGGTTCTTCAGTGTGCGAATTTTGTCGAATACTTGTGAAAATTGGAAAATTATGGTAAATTATAGTATAGTAAAAAATTAGGTGGTGATGACAACGAAACGAAAATATGCCAGTCAGAATGTATATGATGCACTACAAAACAGATTTCACTACATTTTTAAAGAATTTGACAACATTTTTGTCTCCTTTTCAGGGGGAAAAGACAGCGGATTGCTGTTGAATTTAATTCTGGATTTCCAGAAAAAATATTATCCAAAGAAAAAAATCGGGGTGTTTCATCAAGATTTTGAAGCGCAATACACACTCACAACAGAGTATGTCGAGAGAACTTTTGCCAGAATCGAAAAGGATGTGGAACCCTACTGGGTATGTCTGCCGATGGCAACCAGAACGGCTTTAAGCAACTATGAGATGTTCTGGTATCCATGGGATGACACCAAAGAAGAAATGTGGGTACGCCCTATGCCAGAGCATCCCTATGTCATCAATCTGAAAAACAATCCGATGACGACCTACCAATACCGGATGCATCAGGAAGAATTGGCAAAACAGTTTGGCCGATGGTACCGCATTTCCCATGGAGATAAGAAAACAATCTGCCTGCTTGGCATCCGCGCCGAGGAATCCATGCAGCGCTACAGCGGATTCCTAAACCGGAAATATGGCTATGACAACACCTGCTGGATCAGCAAGCAGTTTAAGGACGTATGGTGTGCTTCACCGATGTATGACTGGTCCATCTATGACGTGTGGCATGCCAACTATGTTTTTTCCTACGACTATAACCATTTGTATGACCTTTACTATATGTCAGGACTAAAGTTAGATCAGATGCGCGTCGCTTCACCGTTTGGCGACTATGCCAAAGAGAGTCTGAATCTGTACCGCGTGATCGATCCTGCGATCTGGGCAAAACTTGTCGGACGCGTCAGAGGCGCAAATTTTGGTGCCATTTACGGAAAGACAAAAGCCCTTGGCTACCGCAGCCTGACGCTGCCCGATGGACATACCTGGGAATCCTATACAAAATTTTTGCTGGATACACTGCCTGTCCGGCTTCGGAACAATTACATTAAGAAATTTCAAACTTCCATTGATTTCTGGCATAATGTGGGCGGTGGACTTGAGGAGAAGACAATTGAGGAACTGGTCGCGCGCGGTTATCGTGTTCGGCGGAACGGTGTGTCTAATTACACCCTGATGAAAAACTCGCGTATCGTCTTCGACGGAAAGATTCCTGACCACACAGACGACATCAAATCCTCAAAGGATATCCCCAGCTGGAAGCGGATGTGCTACTGTATCCTGAAAAATGATCACATCTGCCGCTTTATGGGTTTTGGGCTGACAAAACAGCAGAAAGAAAGTATCAACCTGTTAAAACAAAAATATCAGAATATAGGAGACTAAACTTATGACTTATCAAAGCCCTGTGTATCAAGTAATCTCAGTCCCTGTTGAGAAAATACAGCCAAATACATACAATCCGAATTCGGTAGCGCCGCCTGAACTCAAGCTTCTCTATGACAGCATCAAGGAGGATGGCTACACGATGCCAATTGTCTGCTACCACGATGAATCGCTGGACAATTACATTATCGTGGATGGTTTCCACCGCTACCGCATCATATTGGACTACCCTGATATCTATGAGCGGGAGCATGGCATGCTGCCTGTCTCCGTCATCAACAAACCGTTGGACCACCGTATGGCAAGCACCATCCGCCACAATCGGGCAAGAGGTTCTCACAACGTGGATTTGATGAGCAATATCATCAAAGAGCTGCATGAACTGGGACGTTCCGATGCCTGGATTTCCAAACACCTCGGCATGGAACGGGATGAAATTCTACGCCTGAAACAAATAACCGGACTCGCCGCACTGTTTCGCGATATTCCATTTGGAAATGCATGGACTCCTGTCGATGACAAGGAGAGCGCTGTCGCCGCACCCTTTCCAGAAGATGACGATACCGAATAAAGCACATAAAAAATGCCCTCTGACAGGCATTTTTTATATGTCATAATATAAACTGGTTTACTTCCTCGAGCAGGGTCTTAACCTTACCTTCCAAATCCTCCACAATATGGTTGGATTCATCCACCTCTCTGGAAAGCTCTGCCGACATCGCCGCAGTCTCCTCTGCGACAGACGCATTGTCCTGCGCCAGCTCATTCAGAACAGAGATCGAACCTGTGACATTTTCCCGTTGGCTGTCAATTTCCTGTGTCATTGTGTCAATTGAATTCACAGATGCAACACAGTCTGCCAACGCCTGATGAAGCCTCTCCATGATATGTTGTGTCTCTGTCAGGGATTTCACTTGTATTTCAACCGATTCATTGATCTCCTTCATCACCGTGACAGATTTTTCTGCATTGTTCTGCAGTTCTATAACGGTCTTACCAATCTCCTCCACAGAATTCGTGGACTGGCTCGCCAGTTTTGCGATCTCATCCGCAACGACAGAAAAGCCTCTCCCAGCTTCTCCGGCGCGTGCCGCCTCAATACTGGCATTCAGTGCCAGCAAACTTGTCTGGTCAGAAATCTCATTGATCAGATTCGCCGCTATATGGATTTGTTCAACTGATTTGTTGGTATTTGTAGTCTGCTCCGCCATCGCAATAATACTGTCGCGCGTCTTACTGCTCACCTCTATCAGCTGTTTTAAGGTCTCCATTGACTGCTCACTGATCCTGTTCATCTCCTCAGAGTTTTGATTTAAGCCTGCAACCTCTATACCAGTCTGGTTAATCTGGTCTGCCATCATTACGACATTGCCGCTCGCCTCATCTGTGGAAGAGGCCTGCTTTGTGACATTCTCCGCAATGGAATCCACTGCCAGCGAAACCTGTGAGATAGATTCCTTCATATTATTAAAGGATTTGTCAAAATTGCCGAGCGCACTGCCCACACCGTTGGACACTTCCGTAATGCCCTGCAGGAGTCCCCGCATATTTGCCTGTGCCATGCGCAAAGCATCCGCCGTCTGACCAATCTCATTTCTTGTCTTTACCGCCACATCTGTGGTCAGGTTTCCTTCCGATATCTTCTGTGCAAAGCCCTGAATCTTCTTTAATGGATCCACAATCCGCTTTCCTACCAGGAATGCTACCGCCAGCGAACTCACAGCCGCAATGATAAATACAGCACCGAACCGAATCAGAACAGCATTGTATTCCCTGTCCAGCTCCTCCCTGACAACTGCCTTTGCCGCATTCATATCATCGACATAATTGCCTGTGCACACACACCATCCCCACGGCTCAAACAGCTCAGAATATGCAATCTTTGGCGCAACTGTCACACCATCTGACTTTGTAAAATAAAATTCATTATAGCCGCCCTTGTCCGCGCTCTTGCAGACATTGACCACCGACTGTGTGATCATAACACCGTTCTGATCCTGGAGATCCTTTCGGTTATCGCCCTCCTGCTCCGTCAAAACCGCATGTACTATCAATGTATAGTCTAGTCCGTCAATCCAGAAGTATCCACTCTGATCATCCCTATAGCGCATAGCACGCACAAACTCCTTTGCGTGCTCCATCGCCTCTTCCTCGGTCTTCTCACCTGCCAGATATTCGTCGTACTCGCTCTGTATCACCGCGATCGCGCTTTGCACCTGCGACTTTATCTCCGTCTTGTACCCCTCGTCCACTGCTTCCTCATATGTCATATACGAAGAAATGGACATGGACTGAATCGAAAATACGGAGTTGCCGCCAATTCCTATCGCTGTGACTGCCGCCACTGCACCACACAACAGCATAATCGAACTAATTAAACTTTTTTTCTTTTTATCCGGTTTGCCTGTTTCATTCATTTTATATATTCCTCCTGTCTTGTAACGGTTCTGCCATCTTCTCAACGAAGGAACCAAAAGAAACTGGCAATTTTACTTGTCATATATCTTCTTTATCGTTGCTAAGCAGCGTTATCTATATCTATTTTATTACCATTGGTGCCACAAAGCAACTAATTTGTCGAAATTCTCTGTTTTATGAACAGCAGCAATTTATGCACACGAATTGAGGGAAGCATATCCCAATACATGTCATATATGCTGCTTTACGAAATTTTTCATCGCATCATAACTCTCTTTGCTAAGGATATGTTCGATCTTGCAGGCATCCTCGATCGCAATATTCTCTGGCACGCCCAGCTTGATAAACCACTCTGATATGAACTGATGGCGCTCATAAATCAATTCCGCAATGCTTTTCCCCGAATCCGTTAGATATATAAATCCCGCATCTGTGACCGTAATGTGATTCTTTTCGCGAAGATTCTTCATTGCGATACTGACACTCGACTTCTTGAATCCCAGTTCATTTGCAATATCAACAGAACGGACAACGGGAAGCTTCTTGCTCAGTATCAGTATTGTTTCTAAATAATTTTCAGCTGATTCATTTTCTATCATTTCTCTCTCCTATTTCGAACAGTGCTTATCGGGATCTGTTCCTTTATAAATGCACTTGCAAAACATGCAAGCATACCTTTCTTGTTAACGCTCATTATAGCACGTTTTTCAAACGATTTCAACAAATGTTGTCAGCTGTCCCATTTTCTATCGGAATCAGAAAAAATTAGATATATCGGTAAATATTATAAATGTTGACTGCGATAATCACTGCCATCAGCCCGATAAACAGGCGGTCCACTGCCCTGTTGTCTATCTTTTTGTTGAGTCTGCTCCCCGCAAGTCCTCCCAGTATGCCGCAGGCGATCATCACAAGCAGCATCGGAACCGCAAAGACCGGCACCCTCCTTTGGACGATCGCCGCAATCAGGCTGGCGGTCTGTGAGAACATGATAATATAGATAGAATACATTGCCGCCTGCTTGGAAGTCATCGAGAAGAAATAAAAGAGCACCACCAGATTAATCGGTCCGCCGCCGATGCTCAGAAAAGAAGAAAATATCCCCAGGACAACCCCTATCAGAAAAATAACTGGACGGCTCGACAGCTCCTTTGTCTTTATCTTTGCTTTGTACAGTGTAGCCAGCAGCGTTCCCAGCGTGATCAGCAGCAGAACAGCAGCCTGCACAGCACCCACGCGGCTTGTGTCCGACAGCTGGCTCAGCACAAACTCATACAGCGC
The DNA here is from genome assembly GCA_947178035.1 of uncultured Lachnospiraceae bacterium. Lineage (GTDB taxonomy): Bacteria > Bacillota > Clostridia > Lachnospirales > Lachnospiraceae > COE1. The sequence goes on from CAMWXA010000051.1 coordinate 5,313, forward strand.
CTTGCCCGACAGTCCGCCCGCCACACTGCCCGCCGCAATCACGGTCGCAAACGCCTTGTCGAACACGAAATCATGCTTCATCCGCATATTCTTATACATGGAAACGACTGACATGGACAGCACGGTACAGCCCGACAGAAAAGAGCCGGTTGTCACCGCGAGAATGCCGGTCGCATCCAGCACCGGCTTGATGATCACGCCGCCGCCGATGCCGCAGACCGCCCCCACCGCAGAGGACAGGAAACATACGAAGACAATTATGATATATTCCATTTGCCACACCTCACTTATGCCTGTGACAGGCTCCCCTTCCAGCGCGTGCCGCCGATAAACACGTCCGCAATTTCATTCTTTTCGTTTAACAGCACCAGATCTGCATCCTTGCCGTCGGCAATCGAGCCTTTTCTGTCATAGACGCCTATCAGCTTCGCCGGATTCTCCGTCAGCATTGGCAGAATATCGGTCAGGGGAAGACCTGTGAATTCCAGCAGGTTTTTCAGCGCCGCCCCCTGCGTCAGTGTGCTGCCTGCGCGCACGCCTGTTGCCGCAAGCTTTGCGTCCCCGTTCTCCACGACCACGCTGTTGACGCCAAGATGATAGTTTCCGTCCGGCAGTCCTGCAGCCATAATCGAGTCTGTGATCGCCACAACCCTGTCAATTCCTTTTGTCTTGATGATCAGCCGGACTGTGCCGGGATGCAGATGCCTTCCGTCACAGATAATCTCACAGTACACGTCAGACTCCAGCACGGCTCCCCAGATAGCCGGCTCATGCTGGTGCAGCAGCCGCATGACATTTCCTGTGTGGGTTGCTGCCCGTGCGCCCCGCCTGACTGACTCCATCGCAGTCGCATAGTCCGCACCCGAATGACCGATCGCCACTGTGATACCAAGTCTGGTCAAATCAGGAATCATATCCAGCACGCCCTCCACCTCCGGGGAGACTGTGATGTAGCGAATCGCGCCCTCCGCCATGGTCTGATAGCGTTCCACCAGTCCGATGTCACCCTTTCGCAGCAGCTCCTCGGGCATCGCGCCCTTGTACTCTGCCGCCAGAAACGGTCCCTCCATATGAAATCCCAGCAGCTGCGCCCCGCTGCGCACACTGTCCCGGTACTCCTTGTACGCATGAATGCACCGTGCCGTCTGCTCTGCTGTGTCCGTCAGTATGGACGCCAGCCATGCGGTCGTGCCATTCCCTGCAAAAAAACTGCCAATCTTCTCAAAATCATCCGCGGACGCCCCGTTGACATCCACCCCCACCGCCCCGTGGGTGTGAATGTCAATAAATCCGGGGACAACCTTTTGCTGAAAGGCATCTATGACCTCCGCCTCCGCCGGAATCCTGTGGTCTGCCGGATAAAGCTGAAGTGTACCTCCATGGATTCCTAAAACTCCTGTTCGAAACTGCCCTTCCACATATATGTCCGCGTTGATAATGTACTGCTCTCTCATGTTCAAACCCCCTTGCGTGACCTGACACGCATAACAATCAATCATAAGTGCCTTTTTCACACTTCCCGTCATGTCGGCGCAGCCGACACAAACAATCCATGAGAAGAATGCCTGCTCTTGGCATTCTTCCAGTGTGTAATTTAGAAATTCTTAGCGGGCGTACTTTGACCGCTTAGAATTTCTTTACACACTTATTTCATGTGGAAGCTTTGCCACAAACTCTGTCACCCGCAGAAGCGCGTCCGGGTGCTCCTGGAGCAGTGTCACTGGAAAATGTGCGGAAATCTCGCCATATGCCGCATGGCGCACAACACTGCGGTGCCAGTCGCGAAAACACCCCAGCCTTACCTTTCTGGAATGGAAAATCTCGCTCATCCCGATTGTGACACAGTAGCGCGGCATATCGTCGATTGCTCCATTTAAGTCACCGATCGCATTTGCCGTCCTGGTCTCCCTGCTGATTTCGAGCACTCTCGTGTGCAGGTTTCGAAACTCCTCCGCGCTCAGCGCATCGTCCGCCTCGTTAAACGCCAGATGCCCGTTGATGCCGATACCGCCAAAGCAGATATCGACACCTCCCAGCTGCCCGATCAGTTCCGCTATTTTCTGGGGATTGTGCGGATCTGGAAATACCCGCTGTTCTGGCGGCATCAATAGTTCCGGGCGTATCTTCGTGTACACCGCCCGGTCCATAAACCCGCGGAAGCTCAGCGAATCTTCCTTGTCAATCCACTCTTTGTCATCTGTCAGGTACTCGTCCATATTGAGAAACCATGTGTCTTTCAAACTGATGTTCTCACTGTTTACAAGCTCCACAAAATGCGGGTACTGGCCCACCGGACCCACCGGACAGATGAAAACAGTCCTCTCGCCCAAAGCGTTTTTGCGCTTGATTTCGTCCGCCATCTCCTGCGCAATTGCGCGAAAAACAGTGTCATTGTCCGACAGCACTGTGACCGGTAGCTTCGGTGCCTTCAGAAATTGTTCCTTGTCATAATAGTAATATTCATGTCTCATACGCAAACCTCTCCTTATTCTGATTTCGCTCGGTGCAGCCCTGTATAATTCTGTGTCACCTCCAGCACGCGGTACACATCCAGATATGGCTGATACTTCTCCTCATTGCTGCAGATGTATTCCCGCATAGCCTCCCACTCCCGGTCAGCCCGCTCCTGTTCCCCATTTGCCAGGGACATCAGTGTGCGCGCAAACAGCACCACATAATTTCTGTGATACTCGAGCACTTCCCAGTACACGGACTCAAATGCGCCGTCCTCACCCTGATGGCGGCGTGCAGTCTCCGCAAACGCCTCGCAGCTGCGGACAGCCTCCTCCATGCGCTCTGCTATGTCAGCTCTGCGGCGCGCTCCCTTGCCATTCACATAATCGCAGCTGCTCAGTTCGGACAGTCTGGACAGATAGTTCAGCACACGCTGCGCATCGTCCCCATAACAGGACTGATAGTAGTCCTTTATCAGCTCCTCCACCGGACAATCCTTCTGAAACAGGGTATGCCCCATCACATAATTGGGCAGCGCGTTGGGGAAAGCCGCCCGCAGCTCCTGGCAGCTGATGTAGCCGTCAAGCCCCATCTCGTCCAGCTTCTGTATGTCCGCGTTCAGCACCCGCGCAATATGGACATACCCCAGGTCCCCATAGTGCGCCCTGCCAAGCGGATAGTCGTACACAAATCCGCTGCCCGGAAAAATCTTCTGCCACGCCTTTAAAAATGCCATATTCTCCGCCAGATTGACCGGCAGCGCAATCTGGTTTCTGTGAAACCGGGGCAGCTCCACATCCGCGCCGTCCAGCTCATAGCTCCTCTCAAAGGTGCGGCTGATCGGGGCAAACATCAGCACAAAGCGGTCAGGGTTATCCAGCCTGCTCACCTCCGGCGGCCACAAAAGCTCCTGATATAGCAGGAACACAATGCGCGTATCCAGTCCTTCCCGGGTCAGCCTGCGGTCGATTTCATTTAAGAGCTCCACATACTGATCAGACAGTGTCGTCGCGCTGCAGTCCGCACACTCGCACAGATTGTTGTATGTGTCGGCAAGCCACACATGCAGGTAATCCATGTACGGATTTTCCCGCGCGTATTCTGTCACCAGCGCAGCGAACGCGTCCACCGCATCCTCGCTGTGATAGCACAGATTTGTGTTCGCCGGTATTCCATGAAACAGTTCCCGCTTTCCGCCAATCATGGCCATCCTGTGGCGGTACTGCTCCCCGTCAGGCTCCGCCCCGGTATCCCACGAGACTGTCTGATATCCCAGAACCTCTCCCGTCCATCCGTGCCCGGCCTTGTGTACCAGCAGTCCTCTCTTCTTCGCCGCCTGCTCGAGCAGCACCATATCGCGCTGCGCGTCCTCCTGCGTGTACGGCTCCTCCTGCGCGTAGGGATTCCGCTCGTGGCTGTACCAGCGGTGCAGGAACGCATACGGCGACTTAAACTGCAGAAAGAAGCTGTTGAAACCAACTTTCGGAAGCCATGCGATATAATCCATAATATTTTCAAAGGAATCAGCGCCCTCTATACACACGCCGCGGTGGAAATACGACGCCTGTTTGTCGTACGCTGCCACAAGATGCTCCCGCCCGATGCGGGGAACGATCTCACATGTCTTGAGCGGCATCAGAAAACGGCATCCCAGATACTGCAGGTAATCATACACTGCAAGCAGCACGCTCCTGTCATTGTTTCCGACAATCTCACCGCCGTCCTCGCCGTTCACGCATATCCGCACGTGGAAGCTGTCATTGCTGCCAGCCGCAAAAGCGCCGCTGTCACTGCGCAGACGGATTGTGATGTCCGTGTCCGTTGTCTCCTCCAGCATCCTGTCCAGATATGCGGTCAGCTCCTCCGCCGCAAAGGTTAGAACCTCCGAAGCAGAAGCATCAAAAAGAATCTTCATACTTTTCTCTCCCTTCTTCTTATTCTCTAATCTTATCTGTATCCCGGACCATATTGACAAAAGACTCCGGGAACAGACTTTTAAGCCGCTCCACAGAGTCTTTTCCTCTTAACTGTAATACATTATATAATGAAATCCATTGTCTGTCATCCTTAGTTGCCTAAAGCTTCCTGCATCACATCAAACAACACATAATTTTCCAGGGGAACCTCTCCCTCCACAGCGCCGCTTTCAATAAACATCTGCTGCTGCCGTGTATAGTAATCCTGCATTGTGTTGTCCGCGATTCCGTTCTTGACATCGTCTGCACTGAACCATGTCGCATCACCGGTCTCAACCAGACATGCCTCCTTGTCCTTTGCACACTCCTTTGCGTACAGGCCGACTGCATAATCCCAGTTTTCCTCCTGTGAAGAGTACGCCATTGCCTTGTAGAGCGCACGGCTGAAGCGCACCAGGATATCACGGTTCTCCTCTGCATACTCTGGCAGGCAGATCCAGCTTGAGAGGTTCACAGAATCAGTTGCAAACTCAAGTTCGATTGCACCTTCGCAGTTGTTCAGAATCTGGACACTGTACGGATTCCATGCTGTGCAGGCATCCACAGAACCGGAAGACATTGCCGCCACCATGTTTGTGGCATCCATCTCATACGCATCGATGTCATCCATCGTGAGTCCTGCAGCTGCCAGCGCACCATTTAGCGCTGTCTCTGATGAAGAGCCTGCGTTGTAAGCCACTTTCTTGCCGGCGAGATTTGCGATATCATCAACAGATGTCACGCCGGACGATGGCACCACGATAATCCGGTCTGTGCTGTGCACGGAGCTTGGCGCAAAGATTGTCGCCTGTCCATTGATACACAGCTTGTGCGCACCGTGGCCTATATATGCCAGGTCAATACTTCCGCCTTCCATAGCCGCGATCTCCGATGGACCGTCCGCAAACTGCCACAGCGTAATCTCGATTCCTTCCTCCGCAAAATATCCCTGGTCGATTCCGGTCAGAACAGCCCAGAGTGACGCGTAGTTGGGCATGTACGCCACATTGAGCGTCACGGTCTCAACCGCTTCCTCCTGAGGCTCTGCCGCCGTTGTCTCCACTGGCGCCGGTGCCGCAGATTCCTCCTGTGCCGGTGCGGATTCCTGCTGCTTATCCGCGCCCGCAGAAGTCTGCTGGCCGCTGCCGCTATCTTTGCCGCAGGCTGTCAGGGAAAGTACCATTGCAGCTGTGAGTAACAATGCATAAAACTTTTTCATTCTGTTTCCTCCTGATTCTTAAAATATATTATGTAGTTTTTTACTTTCTGACCTCCAGAAATTCCTGGTAAACCTCATTCCAGATTTCGGCTTTCAGCTGCAGAAAACGCTCATCGGATTTGGTTTCCTGCGTTCTTGGATACGGGATGTCGATCTCCACAATCCGCTTGATGCGGCCTGGCCGCGCACTCATGATAATGACACGCTGGGCCAAGATAATCGCCTCATCCACGTCATGTGTGATAAAGAAGCACGTCTTTTTCTCCTTCTCCCATGTATTCAAAAGCTCTGTCTGCAGCTGGACGCGGGTCTGTGCATCCAGCGCGCCGAACGGCTCATCCAACAGCAGCACTTCCGGATTGGCTGCATAGGCGCGGGCGATCGCCACGCGCTGCTTCATACCGCCGGACAGCTCTTTCGGGTACGCATTCTCAAACCCTTTGAGTCCCACCGCCTCAATGTACTTCAGCGCAGTCTGTCTGGCCTCCTCCTTGGGTGTCTTCTTCATCTCGAGTCCGAACATTACGTTTTTGATGACAGTGCGCCATGGAAACAGGGCATACTGCTGAAATACCACGCCGCGCTCCACACCGGTGCCCTCAATCTGCTTTCCATCCAGATAGACCGCACCGCTGGTAGGCTCCAGCAGGCCTGCGATGATATTCAGGAGTGTCGACTTGCCGCAGCCTGACGGTCCGACCACACAGATAAACTCATTTTCCCGGATGTCGAGATTGACGCCGTTGAGGGCTACCGTCTTGCCGTTGCGCCCCTGATATTCCTTGTAGACATTGTCTATCTTCAATTTTACTAATTTATCTTCTCCTGCCATCCTGTTAATTTCCTTTCAATAATGTCGACCACTTTTACCAGTAGCAGTCCAATGATGCCGAGCAGTATGATATACATCAGCATCGGTGCGGCCTCAAAGGAGTTTGACAGGGAGCGGATTCTCATGCCGATTCCTGCCTGCGCACCCGTAGATTCCGCTGCGAGCAGCGTTGTGAGCGCCGCGCCGAGTCCCAGCCGGACTGCTGTGATGATAAACGGCACCGTCGCAGGGCAGATAATCTTCAGGAAAATGTCAAAGTCGTTCGCCCCCAGCACGCGCGCTGCCTTAATCAGCGTGACGTCGATATTTTTGATTCCCTGATAGATTGTGATACTCATTGTCATAAACGTACAGATCCAGATCAGGATGATCGCCGGCTTCTGTCCCACGCCAAAGATGATGACCAGCAGCGGAGCATATCCCAGTGCCGGAATATTGCGGATAAAATTGATCCACGGCTCGATGAACTTCTTCTGGACTGGCTGGTACCATGCCATCAGGAATGCGATCGGAAGCGCCGTGATAAATCCAAGACCAAACCCCGCCGCCACGCAGAACATACTGCTGCCGATATCCTTCCAGAATGCCCCCCTCTCAATCATTGTCCCGACAGACGGCACAACCTTTTCCACAAAGGGAAAGCTCCGTCCGGTGGACTTGCCCAGGGAGAGCAGATACCATACCAGCAGGGCAGCACACAGGGATATCAGCAGCCAGACTTTGTCATTGATCACTATTTTTTTCTTTTTCGTTTCGTTGTTCATGTAATGCCCCCTTATCACTTAACCGCAGCAGGGATGTCCATGTCCGTCCCTTGTGTGGCTGTTCTGGGCCGGGTCCTTCATGCACAGATGGACGGCAGCCGTCGTAAACGTTTTTGGCAGCGCCAGGATATTCGGATTTGGCCCCACATACTTCTTCATGGCATCCGCCAGCGCTTCCTCCACAGTCGCGCGCGTCTTGAGCCCCATACCTCTCGCGATCCCCGGCTCCCGCGCCCCCACGATATAGATGGCGCTCGTGTGTTCCTCCGCCAGATGTCCGCAGCTCATCATGGAGAAACCGTGGAACGGATGGAACGCATTGGCAAAGCGGTACTTGCGGATGTACTCTTCTTTCGTTGCAAAGTACTCGCCATAGCGGTTCATATCAGGCAGAATATTCATCGAGTCGTGCTGGAACATTTCATACAATTCTCTCAGATACGGCCACCGCTCCTCATGGAACCAGCCGTCACAGATGCTCGGCACAATGAATACACAGTGGTCGCTCAGCACCCTCTTGTGACGGATAACCTGCGCGGAGAGCGCCTGCATCATCTGAATCGGGTTCGTCCCCATCCCGTCTCCATAGTGGAAGTTGGTGGGCATGCCGAACACCACTATATCGTATTTTTTCTCCGCCCAATGAACATAAGTGCGCTTGTCCGCCGTCTTCCAGCTGACTGGCTGCATCTCCTTCGCATAGCCGGAATGAATCTCGATCTGGCGCGATTTTGTGTCCAGCACCGCATCACAGCAGAAGAATTTCTTGCCCATCTTCTCCTCCATCAGCATGCCGTGGCGGTCAAACTTCTCACGCATCACACTGCTCGTGGACACTGGCACAAAATCCGGGCGGTGCATGACGTCCGGCACATGGTGCGACGCGATGCTCTTCCAGTGGCTGATGCCTGTCGCACAGTGCTTGTATCCGCCGGAATATCCGCCGTACGGATTGCCCTGCGTATGTCCGATCAAAATTGCCACATCCGCGTCGTAGACGTACTTGTTCATGATCACATGGTCGCCTGCCTCCGTGTACCCTAGGTCAACCAAATGCTCGTAATCCTCGCTGTCATGGCTTGTAATCTGTCCTGACGGATAAAATTCCCCAAACAGTTCCTCTCCTAAGATCGTTCGCATCTCCTTCACGGTCGCGCGCGGGTGCAGTCCATTCGAAAACAGAAGCAGCACATCCTTTTTCTCCACGCCCACACTGTACAGTTCATCCAGACAGGCACGGATCGCCACTTTCCTGTGCGAGGTCGGCTGATTCCCTCCCTTGACAATGTCCGGTATCACGATCACCACACGATCCCCCGCCTTGGCAAGCTGTGCAAGCGGCGGCATTCCGATCGGATTGCGGATGCTTGTGAGCGTCGCCTCATACAGGCTGTCCCAGTCCTGGGGCAGACACGCGGGATCGGGGACGGTCTCCCCCGGTATAAACACATCTGTGGTATCCGGCAGCTCAGCGCTTATCGTGCCATGCCCATACTCAAACTCCAGTTTCATATCGCATCTCCCTCCTTATTTTCCTGACGTTTCCAGATACAGGCGCACGATCTCCAGATATTCCTCAGGGTAAAAACCAATCTCCCCCTGGAAACGTGTCAGGGCGATCAGCCCGCCGTCAATCTCCGCAATCGATGCCAGCATCGCCGCATTGTCCGCCTTTAAGCCGCCTCCGTACACCACGTCCATACCGCCTGTCTGCTCTTTGACAAAGCGCGCAATCTTCGTGATGTAATCCTTGTCTGCCGGTGTCTTTCCCGGTCCAATGCTCCACACAGGCTCATAGGCAATCACCACGCGGCTTCTGTCCACATCTGCCAGCCCGACTGACAGCTGCTCCCCGAGCACCGCCTCCCACTGCGGCTGCTCCTCCTGTGTCTCACCGATACAGTATACGACGTTCAGCCCGGCACTGACAGCACACTTCACTTCCTTATTTAACAGCCTGTTCACCGCTGCTGCGTCCGTGACGCCCGCCTCCGCGAGAATTCCTTTCTTGTCGCCCCGCTCCTCGCAGTGCCCGATGAGCACTGCCTCACAGCCGAGCGCCCGCACGATCGACGCCGGCCTGTTTGTGGTGAACGCTCCGAAGTTGCCGCCCGGCGCCGTGTTGTCGCGGTAAATGCCCTGGCTGCCTATCTGCACAGGACTGTCGTCCGTCCGCGCTGCCACCGCCTGCAGCAGATGCGCCTCCGGGAAAAACTGCACGAACTCCACCCTGGCAGGGTCGTACTGCTTCAGTCCCTCCTGTGTCCGGGTTACAATGTGCGCCGCCCACTCCGGTATCGGCGCCAGACGGTTTACACCGCCAAATTCAACCGGAACATCAAACCGTTTGAGATTCAGATAAATATGTTTCATGTTGATACCCTACCTTCTATTCTGTCACAGTGTTATCCCATGCGTTGGTAAACGTTCCGATTCCCTGTGTGGTAAACGCGTGCTTCATGCTGTCCTTGTACACGTCAAGACCGGCTGTCACAATATCCGCTCCCGCCCGCGCGCAGTCCACAATCTGCTTGGGCGTCCGCACCGCCGCGCAGATAATCTCTGTCTTTCCATAAAATCCATAATTTTTATAAATTGTAACAATATCCTCTATGTACGCCCTGCAGTCCTCGCCGTTCGCCTCCTTCCAGCCGATAAACGGCGACACGAACTTTGACCCGTTCTTTGCGGGGAGAATCGCCTGCGCCGGGGAGAAGATGAGCGTCACGTTGGTGCGTATCCCCATCTTTTCCAGCTTTCTGCCAGCTGTCACACCCGCCTCCGTAGCCGGAATCTTAATCACAAAATTCGGGCTGATGGCTGCGATTTTCTGCGCCTGCTCCACCATCTCCTGCGCGTCGTCAATGTGCGGGTTAATCTCGACGGAGACCGGAAATGTCTCATACCCGTCAAGTCCCTGCTCCCTGATCCACTCTGCGATATCTGTGATCGCTGTCATAAAGGGCTTCCCGCTCAGCATGATATGGCGCGGATTGGTCGTGACACCGTCAATCCCGAACGTCTCATACGCATACTTGATCTCATCCATTTTCGCACTGTCTAAAAAATATTTCATTTTTCCTCACTCCTTTGTCTAATTTGAATTATTAATTATTTAAAATTATTAATTTATATAAAGAATATCACAATCACTTTTAGAATGATAGGTGCAAAATGTACAAAATATACAACGAAACTTTGGTCAAAAAAAACGAGTGCACCGTGCACCCGCTTTACATGACAATTTCAAGCTTCTCATCGATCGCCACTGCCGCTGCCCCCAGCGCACCCACAAAGCGATCGGAATCCACAAATGAAATCGTCGTCTTAAAATATTTGTAATGAGCCGAGTTCCCCC
>CAMWXA010000052.1 GCA_947178035.1 uncultured Lachnospiraceae bacterium
AAGCCAGTTTTCTCCGGCGCTCCTCCGATGCGTACACCGTCTTGAAAAAGGTATCTTTCGCCTTTCTGTTCACGGGCAACGTTTCCTGCGTGTCTTTCTGCTGCATTGTGTATATTCTCCTTTTTCTAAAACAACTATATCCAATTTCTACTTTCACTCCCTACTGTTCGCCACTCGCCTTGACCGGATTCCTGTGCATAAGAATTAGACAAACCACCGCTGCCGCGATAAACGGCAGACCCGACAAGATTCCGGTGGGAGACGGTCCCACAAAGAAATTGCCGCCGTCAAAGGTAAATAATGCCGCCTGTGACATCAATACATTGACTGCGCTGTGCGCAAACACTGCTGGGAAAATACTCCCCGTGCGCAGGCACAGATAAGAATATATGACACCTGTCACTGTGCTAAAAATGCACATTGCAATGATATTCACCACTGGAAATCCCGCATTGCCATTTCCATAGTAATATCCGACTGCAACAAGCGGCGCATACCACAAACCAGAAGCAAAACCGCTTAACAGCATCGCCGGTACCGCACCAAACTTCCGGTAAAGCTTTGGAAGCAGATATGCACGGAACCCCCATTCCTCTCCAAAACTGTTGATCAGATCAAGCACTGCTGCCGTAAATACTTTGATAAGCAAGTCCGTCTTGTAAGCAGCCACAATATTCACCGCATCGATCTGTGCACCCGCGTTTGCCGCACTCTCACTGTACGAAGCGACAAAGTTTGTCATATTCGGATCGAAATTGTTTCTGAAAACCAGGAAATAGATCGCTGCGCCCAGGAATGTAAGAACTGTCGTCCCAAACCAGCCGAGCAGAAATAAACCTTTGTACTCAAAAAAATTAAACTGAAATCCGGACTTTACAAGTCCTTCCTTCGTCCCGATCCGCACCACAAGCGCCGCCAGCGCCGGTGCGAGCATCAGCTGTGAGATCATATCCACTGCTTCCTTCACCACATCGACATTCCCGCTTTGATACATTGGAACGATGGCAAAAATCTCTGAAACCCATGCGACACCGAAACATAACGCCAAAAAATACAGAATTCGTTTCGTCTCAACTTTTTTGTCTGTCACACCTACTAACTTTCGCTTTTTCGGGATTTCGCGCCCCTGCTGTGATTCTTTCTCTGCCGTTTGTCTCTGGCTGGATATCTGATTTTGACTGTGCTTAAATTTCCTGGTAATATCAAATGCATCAGGCTCTGTCACAGACTCCTCAGATGAATTATTCTCCTGCAAAATGTCAGACTGCTGCTCAACCACGTCTTCCGCTGATGTTTCCATCTCTGATTTCACTGCCGCTTCATTATCTGTTTTCATTTGTGATACCGTTTCTGTCTCTGATTGCTTTTGTAATTGTGCCATTTATTTTCTTTCTCCCTTTTTCAATTATGATACGATGCAGAATGTAACTATCATTTCCAGTACTTATTCATATATCCATCTGTCTCTTCCTCACTCTTATATAATTTATCCATGATATAACGCTTCGCATCTTCCATGCCTACTCCCAGGTTCTTATAAGTTTGTATCACTCCCTTTATTTCTCCCTCTTCCATTCCTTGCTCTCGGCCTTCCTCTCGACCCTGATAGATCAGTATATCATCTCTTGAAAACTGTGCCATCGTCATATCACATACCTCCTTATCATTTAACAAATCCACAAAAATATCCCTGTTTATCAGCAGTTCCAGATACTCTGCCACCGTTGATACATTCTTTGGCATCAGATATTTTTCCTGCTTTTCATCCTTACCGCCATGCCGCCATCAGCGGCACAAACAATCCATGAAGAACGCTGCCCCTGCGTTCTTCGGTGTGAAGCTTTAGATATTCTTAGCGGGCGTCTTTTGGCCGCTTAGAATATCTCTTCACACTTCACGCTGCATATAAGTAATGCCGTTTGCAGTCAATGCGTAATCTCTCATGTCCCCGGCATAGACTTCAAAGCGCGCTGGAACAATATTCTGCTCAATATAATCAAACATTTCATCCAGCGTCATCCGGAAATCATACACATGCACGACAACCTCCAAGTCCGGTTCCGCTGCTTCCTCTCTGTATTTCTCATCCACTGCTATATAGGAATCACTCAGGCGAACATCATACTGCACCTTCTCTGGTAAATTTTCCGCTTTCATTTCCAGTCCTGTCTGCAGCAAATACAGCTTGGGTATCGGAAAATACATACGCTTTCTGCTGTACAGCAACTGCTCACTGTCCACCGTTGAGCGCAGACCCGCGGTGATGTACTCCAACAAACGATATGAAATGTTGGGACATATCGTCGCCTGGCTCTCCGTCATCACATAAAAAATCGCATCGCAGACAAATGCTAAATCATTTTCTTTATTTCCAAACAGCACCGGGCGCACATTGGCTGTGGTGATCTGCTTTCCCTCTATTCCCAACAAAAAGGAAGCCAGTTTTCTCCGGCGCTCCTCCGATGCGTACACCGTCTTGAAAAAGGTATCCTTCGCCTTTCTGTTCACGGGCATCGTTTCCTGCACTTTCTCCTGCGTGTCTTTCTGCTGCATTGTGTATGATCTCCTTTTTCTAAAACAACTATGTCCAAGTGATATGATTTCATCGTATCATTTTCTACACGCGGATTCAAGTTATATAATCTAATGTCTATTTTATCTCATTCGCCATCACATAAAAATGGTGATAAATCCCGCCAAGCTCCATCAGTTCTTCATGATTTCCCTCTTCCACAATTCCCTCATCTGTCAGCACCAGGATTCTGTCCGAATTTCTGATACTGGAAAGCCTGTGGGCGATCGTGAGCGTCGTGCGCCCTTTTGCCAGCTCATTCAAAGACTTTGCAACTGCGTATTCACTCTCATTATCCAATGCAGAGGTCGCCTCGTCAAGAATCAGTATCGGCGGATTCTTCAAAAATACTCTTGCAATGCTGATGCGCTGCTTCTGTCCGCCGGAGAGCTTCACGCCGCGCTCACCGACATACGTGTCATATTTGTCCTTCAGGTTCTGGATAAACTCGTCCGCACCGGCGCGCTTTGCAGCCTCCATGACCTCCTCATAGGCCGCACCCGGCTTTCCGTATGCGATATTGTCATACACCGTTCCCGAAAAAAGATAAACCTCCTGCTGGACTACTCCGATACTCTGGCGCAGACTCTTCAAAGTCAGCTTCCTGATATTTTTGCCGTCCAGTGTAATCTCCCCGCAGGACACATCATAAAAACGCGGTATCAGATTGCACAGCGTCGTCTTCCCGCCGCCGGAAGGTCCCACAATGGCAAGCTTCTCTCCAGCGTGAATCTCGAGGTTGAGGTTTGCAAACACCTTGTTGTGGTCATCCGGGTACTCAAAACTGACATTGTGAAACGCAATCTCACCCTTTGGATTGACGATATCCACCGCGTCCTCTTCATCAAAAATCTCAATATCTGCGTCCATAATCTGCAGGAAACGCTCGATGCCTGTGATACCGCGCTGGAACTGCTCCGCAAACTCTATGATTCTGCGGATTGTCGCGATCAATGTGGACACGTACATGACATACGCAACCATGTCACCAGGCAGAATCCTTCCATCCATCAGGAAAAAGCCGCCGCCGATAATGATGGTGAGATACATCAGTCCGTCAAACACTCTCGTGGAAGTGCTGAACAATCCCATCAACATATACGCATGTGTCTTTACCCGCAAAAATTCCTGATTGCCCTCCTCGAATTTCTCTGATTCCAGCGCCTCATTTGTAAATGCTTTCACAACCTTTTGTCCTAATAAACTATCCTCTATCTTCGCATTCAGCTCACCAATCTGATGCCGCTGCTCACTAAATGTCCTGCGCATTTTCTTGTTGATAATGCGGCACACAATCGTCATAACAGGCACAAACACAAAGATCATCAACGTCAGCGGCAGATTGACCTGCGCCAATATGATAAACGATATCACAATCTTAATCGCCGCAATAAAAAATTCCTCCGGGCAGTGATGTGCAAACTCCGTCACTTCGAACAAGTCGTTCGTGATTCGTCCCATAATCTGACCGACCTTTGTATTGTTAAAATACGTGTTGGACAGCAGCTGCAGATGCGCATAGGCATCACGTCGCATATCCGTCTCAATTTTCGCGCCCATCACATGCCCCGTATCCGCCATATAGTAATTGGCCAGCGCATCGATAATCCGCAGCACAAAATACACCAGCGCCAGCCCAATCACCATGCGCACTGTCAGCAGCGCCACGTCCTCGAGCGCAGTGTTCGTAATCTTCCGGATAATCAGCGGAAGCACAATCTCGCACACTGTGGTCAGCGCCGCACAGAACAAATCTGCGCACAATGTTCTCCGGTATGGCTTAAAATATGGAAGAAACCGCCTGATCAAGACATCCGTCGAATACTCCTTATACCCGTTTTTCTCGTTTTGTCCCATTTCGATACTCCCTTCGCTTTTGCTTATTCTTTCTATTATATCAGAAAAAGGGATGAGATGAAACCGTTTTAGAGATGATTTGTTATATAGTACTAATATTTTATTTTACAAATACTCAACCATCAGGCGAATTTCCGCGCCACATTCCCTTACTGCGTTATTGAGATTCCATTTTGATTATACTAAAATAAAGTCAACATATCCGCTACACCGACTCAACCGACTTTTTACGAAAATAAGGAGCTGTCATGAAATTACTTTTCATCTTGACGCAGGATAAATTCACACAGGCCAGACCCGTATTTATTGACCAGCAAAGGAGAGAACATCAAAATGGATAATCTGAAAACAGGAGAAGTCATCTGCAAAAGGCGCAAGGAACTGGGATTGACACAAAACCAGCTTGCCAAATCACTCAATATATCGTTTCAGGCCGTCTCAAAATGGGAGAATTGCTCGGCATATCCCGATATAGAAATGCTGCCGAAACTGGCGGCTGCCCTCCACACCACCATCGATGCACTGCTCGGCTATGAGAGTGTGGTGACAGACTATGACAGACGGTACAATACACAAGAGTATTACTGGGGGCTTGCGCCGAACCGCATCTGTTATGACATCATGAAACTTCTCCCGCCAGTCAGACCCTACCGTGTGCTGGATATTGGATGCGGCGAGGGTAAGGACGCAGTTTTCTTTGCAAAATGCGGCTATGATGTGACTGCATTTGACCTGTCCGAACAGGGGATTGAAAAGGCAAAAAGGCTCGCTGAACACAATAAAGTCAATCTGAAACTTTTCAAGGCAGATCTTTTTGACTATCGTCCTGACACGGAGTATGACATTATATTCAGCAGCGGAGTCCTTCACTTTATCCCGCAGTCAGAGCGGAAAGAGCTCTGTGAGAGCCTGAAAGCACATACCGCCGGCACCGGCATCAACGCCCTGAATGTGTTTGTCCAAAAACCTTTTATCACCCGCGCCCCAGACCATAGGAGGGACGAAAAAAAGAGGCACCCCTAGTATTCGGGAGAATTATTCGGATATTACCACGACTGGCTGTTCCACACCTGCAGGGAAGAAATATTTGACTGCAGCAGTGGAGGAACACCGCATAAACATTGTATGGATACCCTGATCGCTCAGAAAACAGAAGGAGGAAGCAGCGCACATGAAACCGATCTACAGCGGCAAAGTCAGAGAGATCTATGATATCTCTGACAACAATCTGGTGATTGTGACAACCGACAGAATATCTGCGTTTGACAACATATTACCTGTACTCATAAAAGACAAAGGAATTATTCTGAACAAAATATCGAACTTCTGGTTCAATCAGACGAAAACTATTGTACCGAATCATATTGTCGATGACAATACCGCAAATATGCCTGCATTTTTTCAGAACGAATTTTTCAGGGAACGCACAGTCATGGTTGAAAAACTGAATATGCTCCCCTTTGAATTCATCGTGCGCGGATACCTGTATGGAAGTATGTGGAAAGCGTACAGCAGCGGAGAGCCTTTTTGTGGTATTGCGCTTCCAAAAGATTACAAACAGGCCCAAAAACTGGAACAGCCAGTTCTGACTCCCGCATTAAAACACGACATCGGACATGATGAAAATATAAGTATAGAAGAGGCTGCATCCAGAATCGGTACTGAAATGACAGATCAAATCACACAAATCTGTTTTAGGCTCTATGAAGTATGCAGCAAATATGCTTTCTCGAGAGGATTAATCCTTGCGGATGCAAAGTTTGAGTTTGGTCAGAATAAGGAGGAAAAACTGGTTCTGGCCGACGAGATCTTTACACCGGATTCAAGCAGGTATTGGGATGCGGACACGTATCAGGCAGGCACATCTCCCAATTCCTTTGACAAACAATTTCTACGTGACTGGCTCTTGAATCACAAAATAGATGGCGAATTTCAGTTCGACAAAGTACCTGAAAAAATCCTGATTCAAACACAACAATTGTACCAGGAATGTCTCAACAGACTTGTCGGTTGAGACGCACATTCGAATTACAAAAAGCCGTGAAGGTGTGACTTGCCTTTGCGGTTTTTCCTTTGTCATTTTGTCTGGAACACGAGAGTGATGTCATTGTAATCCAGTTTGTTGTGTGCTATAATTTCATCGTTATAGATAGTAAGTTATGATCATCAAATTCGAAAACCAGGAAGGAAATTAATTATGAACATTCACATCAGAAATGCAAACATTGACGATTATCAGACCGTGGAGGCGATCATGCGGCAAGTACAGCAAATGCATATCGACTGGCGGCCGGATATATACAAATACTGCGAGACTGTGCTTCCCATAGAAGTTTATGAACACGCTGTACGCGATGAAACTTTTTTTGCTGCGGAATATGAGGGACATGTGGCAGGGATTTTGTTCATCCAATATCGTCACATAGAAAGTCAAAATCAAGTGACAAGGAATGTCATTTTTATCGATTCGATGGCAGTGGACGAGCAATACCGCGGAAAAGGAATCGGACATGCATTTTTTGAATTTCTGAAAGAATTGAGAGCACAAAAGGGATATGATGGGATTGAACTGCAGGTGAACGCCAGAAATGAAGCTGCCCACAAAATGTATGCCAATTATGGATTCACCCACAAATCCATTAATATGGAGCTTTTATGATTTACCGACAATAAAAGAAATCAATAATCTCCTCCGCGCTGACTGGTGCCATATCATTTGCATCAACCCCAACATCATACCGCAAAAGACCATCCTTCCGATTTTTGATATTGTATTCCTCATGGTTATGCTGATGTCCATGTAGCGCAATTGCCCCTCTTCCATATCCGTGCCACTCGGCAATCGGATAATGAAACAATACAAAATTTGTGTTCAGATAAGTGATTTCCATATAATCCTGGATCGATGCAAACAACGACTGGTCAAATCCAGCGCTGTCCACAAAGTTATCATGATTTCCCCGCACAAGATACTTTTTGCCCTTCAGGGAATATAGGAGCGCAGATGCGATATCGGTACCTTTCATCGTAAAATCTCCAAGAATATAGACCTCATCAGCAGATGATATTTTGTCATTCCATTTTTTTATCAATGCTTTATTCATCTCCTCTACCGTATGAAAAGGCCGATGCGTATGCTTGATTATTTTTTCATGATAGAAATGCAGGTCTGATGTAAAATATATCATACTTATACTTTGCCTCCCCATATTTTCTAGAGCGCGTTTGAAAAATGCTTTCTGCCAGATGTGCGTCACAATTTGTGGGAGATTTGTGCCAAATGAAGGGCGCATAGGAGGCAAAGGCATAAAGAACAATGCCTTATGTAACCTGAATTTGGCGCAAATATCGCGCAAAGTGGTGAATACGACGCATACGCGTCGTTATGCAGATGGCGGGAATGATTTTTCAAACACGCTCTAGTATGCTCTCATAAACTTTTCGAAAATTTTTATAAAGCTGCCTTACCACACGATACAAGTAATTCCATTAAATCAGGAAATTAATTTCATCATCAGTTCGCTTCCCGTCAACATCTTATCTTTTGTAATGATTAACAATCTATATTTCAAAAACGGGTTGAGCTGCTGCTTTGCCTCGTCTTTATCAGTGATATAAAACTCCTGCATTTCCAACTCCTCATAACTGCAGTCCACAAAGACAAGAATACTCCGGCATCTGGCATGATACAGCTTTAGATATGCACAAAGATCCTCAAAATTCAGAGACTTATCCACATTATCGTCTGACTTACCCACGACTTTACTGTCTCCCGCAAATCCGTCCGCGATTTCGTTGTCATTTATGTCTATGAACCCCTTTTCCGATTCGTCTGGCTGTTCCTCACTTTCAAATGCTTTTCCCATCAGGATAAATGACATTGGTGTCACTTTTGAAGTTATCCTACCGCTGCTCCAGTACACCATATTACTGCGCATATTCTGAAACATCCTGTCGTGCGCCTTGAGCGATGCCACGGCGTCTCGCACAGAACTGTGCACCGCGTCAATATTCCCCGACACATCCGCCACAAATGCAATCTCAGGCTGATGCCCCTTTGCCGGTGCATTGGAGGGTGCATGAAAAATTTTATCCACCCGTTTGTTCAATTCAAGTTTCTGCAGCTGTGTCAATGCCATTCTGTTACCCCTCCTGTTTTTATTATACTTTATTGTGCGCGTCAATACTGCAGCCAAACTGAAAAAGAATCATCTTATTCGCAGATGCGGTATCCATGTACCAGTCCATTGGGAATGAAATTCCCCTGCAGGCATTCATACGAAAGATGATTCAATAAAAAAGATACATACTTTTTACCATGTAAAAAAAGCTTATAAATAACCCTCTGCTTCTATAGCAGAAACATCATATACTTTAATAATCGCATTCATAATTTCTGTATCCTCCTGACCGCTGCTCCTAAGAAATGTGACCAGTGATCGAATTCCCTTCTGCCTTTCCTGTTTTGTCACTGACTCTGTTACTTCCTTTGTTACTTCTCTTGTTACCTGCTCTTTAACCGTTTCTTTGATTTTATTAATCTCCGGCTCCATAATCTCCAATAATGCTTGGCACATATGTTCATCTCCTCTCAATTCTTCCACAATCTGCCAGTTTGCATTTACTGTTACTTCAAGTACTGAATCGGCAAGCTCCCTGTCAAGTTTTGAATCAATTGTATCGATTTTTTCGAGCAGCTTTTTCAATTGCTGCTTTCCCAGTCCTGCTGACAAGGCCGTAAGCCATATATGTTCAGCAGGATTCAGTTTCTTTGTAACAATGATCTGTGTTGGGAATAAAACCTGATCTGTCACATAATATATCCCACAATATGGATTCGTATAATGAATTTCATGCTCCTTAAAATATTGAAACAGCTTTACAGGTTCGATTTCCCGGACGATAGATACTGTAATTTCATCCACTTTACGCTCATCAACAGCATCTCCATAGCTCTTATACAGACTCGCATATGCACCTGCTTTATAAAATGTGTCAATGCTTAGATGGTCGTTTGGCGACTTGTACTCCACAATATTATATTTGCGGAACAGCTTTCCGATTTCATTGTCAATTACTATATTGTTGTCCTTCTTAATGACTAACAAGTCAACCTCCAATGCCTGTTTGTTCAGATTATATTCCCTGTGGTATGTCAAATCCGGCCTGTTTTTTGCCAGCTCCAGATTCATGGCAGAGGCGAATCCTAAATGCCATTGTACTTTTATATCTTCCATGTGTTTGCTCCTTGTTAATCATAGTATAGCATAGAGTGAACGATATCCACAACCTAAAAATCTTTTTTCATCTTTCATTATAACAGATTTTGGCGCATCATTCTCACTACTTTGACGTGGGTATAAAAAGTAACAACAGTTCAATCTTAGGCTTACATTATAAAATGTTCTTTGCGCACAGTTCCTCATTTTTTCTGTGCCAGATACTGATTAACAATCTTCTCAATGGACTCCCGCGATATCGGATAGTCAAATTCTTTTATGATTCGGTCCACCGTGTAGCCATGATCCACCAAATGTCTGATGGCACCGCCGTACGCAAAATCCTTTGTGAAATTCGACAATGCCTCCTCAAAATAACCATGATTCATCTCTTCCATAATTTCTTTTCCCTCGTGACAATATACAACAGGGAGCCACTCGTGGCTCCCGTTATCTGATCGCGTCCTATTGTCATCAATAACTTTCTACAGATCTGCACCATGGTCAATGACAATAACCTGACCTGTAATGGCGGAGGACTCATCGCCTGCAAGGAACAGAATTGCATTTGCAACTTCCTGCGGCATACAGACCGGCAATGACAAATCAGCATGCTTTGCCATAGCCCCCATCATATCCGGATCGAGTTCTTCTTTTTTCATACCCATTGTCATCGGCGTTGCGACACTGCCCGGACAAAGCGCGTTACAGCGTACATTTGCACTGGCACAGCGCATAGCAATATTCTTTGTCATGCCGATTATGGCTGCCTTGCTCGCAACATAGGCAACTCCGCCGCCACCCGTATAACCTGCCACACTCGACACATTCACAATGGAACCTGCTTTTTTCTCAATCATAATCTTCGCCGCATCTCTTGTGATATAAAGGGTTCCTTTTGTATTGATATCAATCAGGGTGTCAATGGTCTTGTCCGTCACTTTTTCAATCGATTCTATGCCATTATCAACCACTCCGGCATTGTTCACCAGAATATCAATCGTACCATATGCTTCCACCGTCTTAGCGATAACAGCTTTGCACTGGTCCTTATCGGAAATATCGCAGGGGACTGCAAGCGCTTCTCCACCTGCTGCCCTGATTTTTTCTGCCACAGCCTCCAGCTGCTCTACTCTTCGCGCTGATATGACCACTTTTGCGCCCTCTTTTGCAAAAAGCTCTGCTGCACAGGCACCAATTCCTGAGTTTCCTCCCGTTATCACTGCTACCTTTCCATCAAGTCTGCCCATGTTCCTACCTCCTCGATTCCATTATCATTTCTGCAGCCATTTTTAAATCCACGGCTATTTATGATTATATCATATATCCAGGTAAATAAAAGCTCTTTTTAAATCTCATCCACAGACACAACCCCCTTCAATCTCTGCAGCGTATGAAGAAACTCTTCCCTGTTCTTTTTCCGCTGTATCCGCAGAGTGACAACAATCTGAAAATGCTGTCCCTTCGCCTTGGGCTTATCCACATAAAAGCTGTCCACGAGACATTTACTATCTTTTAACTGCCTGGACACATTGGTAATCGCCTTCCCGTCCTCGACCTCCACATAGAGTGTCATATAGCGCGAGTGCTTATACACCTTGTCTTCAATATATGGCACCAGGTGGACACCTGCAAGCCACATCACCGTGAGGAACACTGCGCCGTCAACAAATCCAATCCCCACCGCAAGCCCGATGCAGGCGCAGGTCCATATGCTTGCCGCGGACGTCAGCCCCTTAATCTGATGCCCAGACACTAGTATTGAACCCGCTCCCAGAAAGCCGACGCCGCTGATTACCTGCGCGGCAATTCTCGAGATGTCAAGCCGCCCTGGATAAAGTTCCTCAAGGTACTGCTCCAACAGCATTACCATTGTCGCGCCAAGACAGACAGTAATCGTTGTCCGTGCACCGCCCCCGCGCCGCTTCGCGCCCCTGTCAATACCAATCACAATGCCAATTACCAAAGAAGCGATTATTCTGATAAAAAGATTCTGCCATGTCCAGTCAGAGAACCTTGTCGAAAACATACTTGCCGATCACGCCTTTCTATATTAGGAGTTGTTCCGATAAAAGATGCCTTACTTCACAATCTCGTCCGAATCCAGCAAAATCGTAAAAGGACCATCGTTTAAGAGCGATACCTTCATCTCCGCCCCAAACGAACCATGCTCCGCATGAAATCCCTTTTTTTCGATCGCACTGATAACATATTCATACAATTCATTGGCCCTGTCAGGCTTTCCGGCCAATATAAAAGAAGGTCTGTTGCCCTTTCTGCAGTCCGCATACAGTGTAAACTGTGAAATAATCAGAAATTCGCCGCCCACATCTGCGATGGACAGATTCGTCTTTCCGTCCGCATCATCAAAAATGCGCAGCTTCGTCAGCTTGTCGACCATCTTATCCGCGATCTGCCTGTCGTCACTGTCAGCCACACCCACAAACACCAGAAGACCGCGGCCAATCTGTCCGATCACCTGACCATCCACAGCGACATCCGCCTCACATACCCGTTGTATTACAAATCTCATACTCCGCCTCCCACGCTCTATTAACCTATGCTTCGAAAATCCCCTATCATATTTTGCGGCAACATCATGTCTAAAAGTCCTGTGAACAATAAATCTTACACGCTCTGCATAGCTTTCTCTTTCTTAATAATATAGTATAGAGCTTATATTCTTAGCTTTCAAGTTGTATTTGTAATTTTTTCTCTATGATAGTAAGGAACTGCAGTTCAGCCTAATGATGTCCCGCATTGCGCTGCATCAGTATCCATACTGCTTTCGATATTTCAGCAGCATGAAAACAGACATCGCGAGCGCCATCAGTTCCGCTGCCGGCGTTGCAAGCCAGATACCATTCACGCCGAGAATCAAAGGAAGTACGAGCATCATGACCAGCATAAACACAAACGACCTGGAAAATGCAAGAACTGCCGAGACAATTCCGTTGGATAACGCAGTGAACAACCCGCTGGCAAAAATATTAAATCCTACGAAAAACAATGCGACTGTGCATATTCTGTTTCCCGTTACCGCCAGATCGTAGACCGGATTATCCGGCCAGGCAAACACAGAAACCAACGGCCTTGTCAGAATCAGGGAAACTGCAACCGTGACCGCAGAGATCGCTGCAATTACTTTCAAACTCAATGCGATCAGTTTTTTCAATTTGTCATGATTCTGTTCCCCATAATAAAAACTCAGCATGGGCGCGACACCATAAGAATATCCTGTATACAAAGAACTTGCAAACATCAGCACATACATGATGATCGTGACCGCTGCAATCCCATCCTCCCCGACATAATGAAGCATTGTCCAGTTGAACATCATCGTAATGATCCCAGTGACAAGGGCAGTCGCCATCTCGGAACATCCGTTTGTTGCCGCGCCCGCAAGAATCCTGAAGCGAAATACTGGTTTCCTGAAATGCAGCAGACTCTTTTTCCGGCTAAAAACAAACATTCCCACCACCGCTGTCACGGAATAACCAAGTCCCGTCGCAACTGTTGCACCGCTGATCCCCATGTCAAACCCGGCAATAAACACATAATCGAGCACCATGTTCAGGATACCGCCCGCCACAGAACAGATCAGGGAAAGATTTGCCTTCTCACTGGCAATCATATATAGCGTAAAGTTATTCATTAGAAGAATCGGCACTGTAAAAATCAGATAACGACTCAGATACTCTGTACAGTACCCTTCTACATCTGCGGAAAGATTCATTCCGGCAAAGATGTGGTCTATCGCCAGATATCCGGCTATACACATGACAATCCCCACAGCGACATTCACTAAGATTAAAAATGTAAAATCTTCCGTTGCCTCGTCCGTTTTCTGTTCTCCCATCTTTTTCATGACGACCGCGCTTCCCCCGGTTGCAAGCATGGTAGAAATCGCTGTGACAAGCTGGATAACAGGCGCTGTCAGATTGATCGCCGAAAGCGCATTTGTGCCGATCAGATTTGACACAAACAGACCGTCAACCATCGTATAAAAAGACATAAATACGGTCATGGCAATCGTCGGAACGGCAAATTTCATGATATTTCTGAGTGTTACAGGTTTTTCATATACATTTTGGCTTTCCATAATTTTTTCCTCCAATCTCCTTGCATTTTCTTCCTGTGTATCGTATCATAAACCATACAGTAACAGGACGGTCAATAGAAATATAGAAAAAATGATAAAAAAGGAATCAAAGAATGAATGAAAAAGACAAGCTGCTTACTATCGGACAATTTGCCGCACTTCATGGCATAAACAAAAAAACATTGATGTGGTACGATGAAATCGGTCTGTTCAAGCCTGCTGCCATCAACCCCGATAACGGATACCGATGCTATAATTATTACCAGAGTCCCATACTGGAGACAATTCTCCTCCTGCGGGAACTGGATGTATCCATCACAGAAATCCAGAATTTCATGATAAACCGATCCGCCGAAAATCTGAAATGTCTTCTGGATGAAAAGATTGCGGAGCTTGACATGCAGATCATGCATCTGCAGGCCGTCAGAAAGACCGTATCCAACCACCGGCAGAACATGAACACCCTCCTGACAATGGACCTGTCTGAAATCAGCATCGTAGAAAAGGAAAAACGCTGTCTGGTGACAGTGGACATCGATCAGAATGTCACCTTTGAAAAAGAAGTGGAGCTAATCACCGCCCAGACATCCAAATATCAGCTCGGACGGCTGCACGATGCCTCCTACGGCTCCATGATACCCATCGAAAGCATCCTGAGCGGAAAATTTGACGACTATACCAAATTATTTATCGAAATCCCTCTTCCCGACCATAAGAGCGGTCTGCACATACAGCCAAAAGGAAAATATCTGAAGGCTTTCCACAAAGGAAGCTGGGATACCATTCCCCTGCGCTATCAGGAAATCCTGACATATGCCCACAGAGAAGGGCTGACACTGTGCGGATATTCCTATGAAAAAGGAATCAATGAGACAGTCATTGACCGGGTGGAGGACTATATCGTGCAGATTGAAATCCCCCTGCTTGCACAATCCTGACTTGTCTATTTCTCCGATTGTAAATTCTGACACAAACAAAAGGACATTTTCAGTGTACCCGCTGTAAAATGTCCCCTTTCATTTTCCGCCACAAGGAACTGTGGCGAGATAATTTAATTATTTTCGAAATTTATTCTCCTGCAATCAGACCATCGAGCTCACCACATGCCTGTTCATAACTCTGGAACACAATCCCTTTCATGCCAAGCTTCCTTGCAGTCTCGATATTCTCTTCCCTGTCGTCAATAAAGACACTCTCAGAGGCTTCCAGACCATATTCTGACAGTAAATATTCATAGATATCCGCATTGGGCTTAATCATCCTGACAAACCCTGAGACCACCTTTCCATCCACCAGATCAAGAAACGGAAAACATCCGCACTCCGCATGGAGCGTGAAGATGTCCTTGGGATAATTTGACAGCAGATACACTTTCAGCCCTGAAGCCTTCAGCTGCTCAATCCACTGCACCGCATAAGCATATGATTCCACAAGCTTGTCGCGGTTGTCCCACACCAGGTTAAACTCATCGAGATGATCCCTGTTATCCTCGCGGAAATTTTTCAGTATCTCGGACTCCTCGTAAATACCGTGGTCGAGCTCTCCCCACCAGCGGCTGCCAAACACGGTCTTCTCAAAGATAACCTGTGTCTCTTTGGGAAGCTTCAAATCCTCCATCAGCATGCGCCAGCGAAAATCCACAAGCACATTTCCAATGTCAAATATCACATTTTTTATCATAATTCCACACCATTCTTCTGTAACAGCACCCGCGCACTCTCCACGGAATCGACTCCGGTCTTATTCTTGATCGGCGCAAACTCATAATCCCTGACAACCTCATAGGACAGGCAATTCTCAAATAAGTGAATCATGTCAAGCACCAGCAACTCAAACTTGTAGCCGTTTGGCGTCTCCGGTTTGACCAGCGCACCGCTTTCATCGATATACGGAATTTTTTTCTCGACAACATGCACTGGCATTTTCTGACTTAGAATCTCCTCGAGCTTATCCACACGGAATAAATAGTTGAGAATTACGCCGAAATTGTAGGAAAGATCGCCGTTTGCCTCCCTTGAATTGATGATTTCCTCTGTCATTTCATAATACTCAACTATCGACGGTCTTCCATCTTCCAGGC
>CAMWXA010000053.1 GCA_947178035.1 uncultured Lachnospiraceae bacterium
TTTTCCACCAAGGGGGTAGTGCGCCCAAAAATCACGTTATAGATTCACACTTTTATTCTATATGTTTTCCTTTTGTCGACTTTATTCTCTCATAATCGCGCGGCGACATCCCTGTCACCTTTTTAAATACCCTGCTGAAATAAAATGACGTTTCAAAACCCAGCATATCCGCAATCTCATACACCATGTAGCCATCCCCTGACTCCATCAGTTCCTTTGCCTTCTCCACCTTGTACTCCGTCACATAATCCAAAAAATTTTTTCCCGTCTGCCGCTTAAAGCTGCTGCTCAGATGTCCGACACTCACACCCAGCAGCAACGCCACCTGGTTTAAGCTGATTTTCTCTCTGTAATGTTCCTCCACAAATTTTCGCGCAAATTCGACGTTGCGGTCTGTCCGATGTGTCTTATATTCTTCTAGTACATGTTCTACGGCATCCCGGAAATCAGAAAGCCATTTCAGTATCGTGTCCAGATCATCCATGCGGTTCAACTGTCCCGCGATCCCCACCGCATAGGGAAAATCCGCTATGCCGCGCTCCTCAAGCTGCGATGTAATAAAATAATAGAGGTTGTGACAGGCGTTTAATGCCTGCATTTTTGACGGCATATTTTCCTCAAACAGCAGAATAATCTGATTCATAAGTTCCACAAAGCCTGCGCTGTCATTCTGGCTGATTCGCTGCATGATATCCTTTTTCATAAAACGGATGTCAAAATTATCGCTGTGGCGGCTGCTCTGCTCACACTTTTCCGAATAAAATACGATGGAACCGTTCTTCTCATAAAAGGAGTGATTCATCGCACTCATCGCTTCATACAAAAGTTCCTGAAGATCTTCCGGGGTATCACCTCTTTGGCTTGACGCGATCGTCACGGACACTTCAAAATAATCCCGCATGACGGACTGAATCTTTTTCCCCATTACGATAATCTCCTGCTCCCAGTTCTCGATCCCCGCGGAAGAGACAACCACGGCAAAATCGTTCTGCCCTCTGCGCAGCAGACAATTTTCCCGGAAAAATCCCCGCACCATACCTCCGATAATATTCTCTGCAAACTCCATCGTCTTCTCATGATCTTCCCGCGTGAAAGTCTCCGAAAAGCCTGTGTACACATAATTAAAGTTCAGGAAAAGCAGGATTGGTTTCCGGAATTTCTTGAAAATCATCTCTTCCGTCTGCAAATCCGTCTCCGCCGTCGTGTTGTACACCAGAATATGCTTAAAGTAGTTCCGGATCTCCTCGCCGGGAACAGCCGTACCTCCCCATGCAATATTTCCGCCCTTCTCCATACTCCGGTCAAATTGTCTGCTCGCGCGGGAAAGCGCTTCCGTCAGCGCCTCCTCGCTCAATTCCAGCTTTACCAGATAAGCTACTGCCTCAAGCTTCATTGCCTCCCTCGCCAATGAAAACTCCTCTAAGTTCGTCAGAAGGATAAACACAGACGGATACCCTGCTTCCTTGGCCCGCTTCATCAGCGTAATCCCATCCATCGCAGGCATCTTGATGTCCGCGATCACAATATCCGGCTGCAGCTCTGCCATCTGCGATAACGCATCCGCACCGTTCGCTGCCTTTCCTACAATTTTATAATTATTCGCCTCCCAGTCCAGCATGGAAGTAATTCCCGCAAGTATCAGAGGCTCATCATCAACCAGCATCACTCTGTACATGACCTTCTCCAGCTCCTTATTTATTATCCTCTCCGCCGTATTCCAGCGGAATTGTGACAGAAACCTTTGTGTATTCATTATAGCGACTCTCCACTGAAAGTCCATAGTTCTCCCCGTATACAAGTTGAATCCTGCGGTTTACATTGGCAATTCCGATGCTGCTCATACGGTCTGACCTCAAATTATTATCCTCAGTCAGAAGAACTTTGACCTTCTCTTTCGGGATTCCGATTCCGTTATCCCACACCACAATCTGCAGACAGTCCGTCTCCTGCAGCACACGGATGCATATCAGACCGTTTTTTCCCTTCGGTTCAATCCCGCTGAAAATCGCGTTCTCCACGAGAGGCTGCAATGTCAGTTTTATGATTTTTGCCTCCCAGAGGGCGGGCTCCTCCACTGTCACCTGCACGTCAAACATCTCTGCATACTTGAGCTTTTCCAGTGTGATATAATCGTTGACAAAATCCAGTTCCTCCCTCACTGTCACTTTCTCATTAAAGCCCTTCGCCATATTTTTGAGCAGCTTTGAGAGCGCTGTCACCGCCTTTATAATTCCGCTATTCTTCTGAATGACTGCAATCCATTTAATCGAATCCAGCGTGTTATACAGAAAGTGCGGATTAATCTGCGCCTGCAGCATTTGCAGCTCCAGATTCTTCTTCTCCTTCTCATCCTCCACCTTTTTTTTCATCAATTGCTCAATCTGTCCGCTCATGTTATTGATGCATCGTCCAATCTCCCCGATCTCATCCTCCCGCTCGAGTTCCATATCCTGCTGAAAATCACCTTCTCCAATATGCCCGATGTGCTGCACCAGCCGTTCGATCGGACGGCGCACCATACGGCTAAAAAATATCGACAGCATAATTCCAAGAGCTGTGCAGGCAAGAAGGATTACCACCACTGTCTGTATCAACATCATACGGTCATCCTTCAGCAGCTCCATGTCAAGAATTTCTATCGTGACAATTCCGCTTTTCATGTCCTGGTTCCACGCGACCATGCAGTCTTTCCCATGTACCTTTTTTGAAAAGATACCGGCATACTCCTCACTCGAAAGAACCTGCGCTACCAGCGCATCATTTTCTTCCCGGTCTGCGGGATCCTCGTACATTGCTGCCACCCGTTCTCCGCGATAAGTCACCACAAGCATCTCGTTTCCGCTATCCTTCTTTTTCAGCTCGTCCGCATACAGCTTTGGAGAGAGAAAAATAGCAGCCCAGCTGTCCTCTGTGCTCCCTCCTGAAATCCTGCAGACAAACGGCAGCACACCCCCATCATCCCTGTAAAACGGAGACTCCACTAGATCGAGCGGGTAATATTCGATATCCTTCTTCAATTCCTCCCAGAACCAGTCAGTCTCCAGCACCCATTTCATATCGTCTCTGCTTCCGAGCACCGTCCCGGCAGACACATGCACGCCGCTGGCATTAAACACGGACATTCTGCTGATATATTTTCCGTATCCGGCTACCGCGCAGAAATCCTCTGCAAGTCTGGCATAATCAATTCCCGCCCGCTTTTGGTCTACGGAGTTGAGTGTACCGATGCGCTTCAGATCAAATAGATTTCCTTCCGTACAATTAATCAGGATATTGCGCATCTCGTCATAGGCGATACCGTATACATTCGAAACACTCTCCACATGATATGTCAGGGAATTGGTTGAAACCTCGCTCACTTTTTTGTACGCTGTCATATAACTGGTGATACTGAAAATCAATCCTGTCACACAGACAATCAAAATATTTCCACTCAATATTTTAAATTTTATCGTTCGTCTCATGTCTCACACTCCTCTGAACAGTTCCCTGCAAGTCAGAAAACCGGGCAGGCGGCAGATCATTTTCAAAATCCCCAGCCAGATTGGCCGGGGACTTTGGAGTAATAGCTGATTCAACTGCGCAAGTACCTTACCTGTTTTATATGAGTATACCAGAAAAGCCGGAAAAAGGCAAACTGGCAGGGAACGATCGGCATCCTGCGGATACACCCATTTTTATGAAAATAACCAGCTGGAAATGTATCCGCTCCTCATCCTTGACAACAACTTTATCCAGTGCTATAGTGAAAATCAACTAAAGTTTTTCGTTTTCGATTGGAGGCCCCCATGTAATCCTATATTCTGACAGAGCAATACAGACAAAACATAAGGCACGAAAAGAATTATCGGCTGATCGTGACTGTGTTTTTTGTATTGCCCAATTTGTATGTACACAATCAGAATATAGGAGGATTTTTTATGGAACAGATTTTTAAATACCCGAGAACCAGGCATCTGGAAGGCTCCCGGGCTCAATTGGGTGACGAAGACCTAAAATGTGCAAAATTAGATGAGATTCAGGATAAATATCTGGTTCTTGAAGAAAAAGTGGACGGCGCAAACTGCGGCATCAGTTTTGGCAGCGATGGAAAAATGTATCTGCAGAGCCGCGGACATTTCCTAAACGGCGGCTATGGTGAACGCCAGTTTGATTTGTTCAAACTCTGGGCCGGCTGCTTTGAGGACCGCCTGCGCCAGCTGTTGGGTAGCCGTTATGTCATGTACGGCGAATGGCTGTATGCAAAGCATACCGTATTTTATGACCAGCTGCCGCATTATTTCATGGAGTTCGATATTTTTGACAAGCGGGAACAGCGCTTTTATTCCACCCGCAAGCGCAGGGAGTTTTTGCGCAGCGCCCCTTTTATCCGCTCTGTCCGCGTATTGACAGAAGGAACCTTTGGGACATTAGACGCCATCGCAAAATGGATTGGTCCAAGCCTTTTTATTTCCGGCGAGGTTCAAAACTGCTTTCTCACACAATGCAAAAAAAGCGGGGTCGATTCCGAACTGGCAGCCCGGCAGACCGATTTGACAGGTATTATGGAAGGCATTTATATCAAGGTGGAGGACGGGGATTATGTGACCGACCGACTGAAATTTGTGCGGGGCTCTTTCCTCAACACGATACTTGATTCGGAGAGCCACTGGGTAAACCGTCCGATTATCGCCAACTGCCTGGCGGACGGCGTTGACTTATTTGCAATACAGGAGGGCGGGGAATCCGATGAACCAGGAAATTCTTAAAGAAATCCGCAGAAGCGGTTTTTCCTTCCGCCAGCTCTCTGGCCGTTATCCTGAGCTGTGCGCGATAAAAGACATTCCCCAGGACCCGGCCTACCACGGGGAGGGGGACGTATACAGCCACACGGAAATGGTATGTGAAAAGCTGCTGATGCTTCCCCAATGGAAAGCGCTTGCAAACGAAGAACAGGAAATTTTGTTCCTGGCCGCTGCCTTCCACGATATCGGAAAAATCTCCTGCACGAGACAGGAGGATGGAAGGTGGATAGCGCCAAAACACACAATTGTCGGTGAAAAGGTATTTCGCCGATTGGTCTACAGGAGCGCCGCACAGTTTGGCCTGACCTTTCATCAAAGGGAAACAGCGGCGAAACTGATTCGATATCACGGACTGCCTGTATGGTTCTGGACAAAAGAAAAAACGGAGTTTGATTTACTAAAAGCGGCGGAAAGTATTCCGCTGCGTCTCCTATATCTGCTCTCCAAAGCGGATATCCAGGGACGAATCGCCAAAGAACCGGAACCGCTGGCAGAGCAGGTGGAATTATTTGCAGACTATGCAAAGGAACTCGGCGTTTGGGAGAAACCATTTGCATTTGCAAATCCTTACACAAAATATCAGTATTTTCACAAGGAAGACTTGTGGCATCAGGCTGCATTGTATGACGATACGGAATTTGATGTCATCCTGATGTCAGGGCTCCCCCTGGCGGGAAAAGACAGCTGGATTGAAACATGCGGTACAAAGCTGCCCGTCATCTCCCTCGACAGAATCCGTGAACAGTCCGGGCTGCCGCCGGCAAAAAGTACCGGAAAGGTCGTTCAGACTGCCATGGAGCAGGCCAGAATGCTTTTAAGACAAAAGAAACCGTTTATCTGGAACGCGACAAATATCATTCAGGAAACCAGACAGAAGCTGATCGGTCTCTTTGCCGGGTATGGCGCCCGTGTACAGATTCAGTATCTGGAAGTGCCTTATCAGGAACTGCTTGCCAGAAACCAAAAAAGAGCGCGGTATATTCCAGAACCTGTTTTGGAGGATATGATTCGAAAAATGGAACTTCCGGCGCCCTGGGAAGCCTATACCGTGTGCAAAATTATCAGGACCGGTCCATGAAATTTCTACTTCTTCAGACATTATCCTGCTTCATTTTATTGGCAGTCAGTTTTAAAGTGAAAAATGAGATTTTAAAGGCCGGGATTCGGGTTCCTCTGAAATCTCATCTTTTCTTTTTTCAAATACATGAAAAGAGGACTGTCTCATCTGTTGATTCCCGTGACAGTCCTCTAAATGTTATCTCCAATTTGATGCGATTACTGATTCTTCTCTTCCAAAGTATCAAGATATGTTCTCAGCTCCTTGATTTCCTCCGCGGAAAACCGCTTCCCCTGATAAAGGCTTGCAATCATTCTGGTTGCTGATTTATTGAACAGTTTGTCCAGAAATTGTTCGCTCTCCTCGACCTTGTACTGCTCCTCCCCAACCACTGCGCTGTAATAGTTGGTGCGGGTGCTCCTGTCGCAGTACACATACCCTTTCTCAACCATGCGGGCCAGAACCGTCATCAGGCTTGCAAGCTTCCAGTCGCGCTGCCCTTTCATCTCGTCCAAAATCTCATTCGATGTCATCGGATTATTCCTGCTCCACAATATTTTCATAATCTCAAACTCTGAATCTGATAATTTTTTCATCGTTTATTATCCTTTCGTAAAAGCCAAATACCAGTTCATATGAAAATGCATCATTAAGTGTTATTATACACTGAGATAATTTTATGTCAAGCAAAATTTAACGCTTCTACAGGAATTTTTATATGAAATTTTGTACAACGCTACCCAATCCCGTTCGTCGCAAGCATGGAGCACGGCTTATCCAGCGTCAGCGCTCCTCCCTCGGCAGTTGTCACCTTTCCGCCGGCCTCCTCCACAATCAGCGATCCCGCCGCAAAATCCCACGGACACAGGCGCAGTTCAAAAAATACTTCGGCTCTTCCCGCCGCCACGCTGCACAAGTCAAGCGCCGCCGAGCCGCTTCTGCGCACATCGAGTGCTCTCTTGAAATAGTCGTATGCCATCTCAAACGATTTTCTGTTTAGTTCCTCATAATAAGGCGCTGTTCCAAACAACACCACGCCATTGCCCAGCGGCTCATCTGAGACATGGATTGGCTCCCCGTTCAGATACGCGCCCTGCCCCTTTACCGCGGTAAACATCTCATTTAAGTACGGATTGTAGACCACTCCCATATAGCGCTCACCGTCCAGAACCAGTCCGACAGAGATAGCGCTCATATGATAATCCTTGATAAAATTTGTCGTGCCGTCAATCGGGTCCACGATAAAGGCATACCCCTCTGCAATCGAGGCGTGGATATCCTCCTCTTCGCCGACAAAAACCGCCTCCGGCAAAATTTGGAGCAGCCGCTCCTGCAGCTCCTGCTGTACCTTTTTATCATAAGTCGTGACAAAGTTGGCATGTCCCGCCTTCTCATCAATGCAGCTTTTGCTCCTGTCCGCATGAAGGATAATCTCACCACACGCGCGCACTGTATCTGTGATCTGTCCCAGCAATTGATCCTGTTCCATCTTTTTAACTCCTATTCATTTTTTAATCTATTATACGGCACTCACCCTTCTTTTACAAACAAAACATTTGTTGCTACTCACGGCTTGGGATCCGCTCATAGTAACGATTCGGGGCGCTAATCACCCATTTTGCCGTGCAAAATTTTCACTCCTGAATCATGTTCTCACGGAATGTGCAGTTCAGAGCATTCCTGACCCATGATATAGAAACAAAACATTTTTCATAACTGAATATTTCATTTTCTTTGTATGTACTGTATAATAAAATAAATATGTCCTAAACATAACATCCAGACCGCACAACTTCACTGATAAAATTGGAAAACAGGAGAAACATATGTCAGATTTAACCTCTATGATGAATATCGGAAATGAAATGTCCAAAAAACTGGCCGCTGTGGGAATCGATTCCTCCGAAAAACTGATTGAACTCGGTGCCAAACATGCTTTCTTAAAACTGAAAGAAGCCTATCCCCAAGTCTGCCTTGTGCACTTATATGCGTTGGAAGGCGCGATTCTCAATACTGAATTTAACAGTCTTTCGGAAGACAGGAAGAAGGAGTTAAAGGAATTCAGCGATTTCTTAAAGAAGTGATACCGCTTACAGCGCTGTGCCCCTTGTCGGAACAAAAAGCTTCGACAGATCCGCGTGCTCCAGTGTCAAAAGCCGCACCTTTTTGTCGATGCCGCCCGCGTAGCCTGTCAGGCTTCCGTTTGTCCCGACGACTCTGTGGCATGGTATGATCAGGGAAATCGGGTTGTGACTGACTGCACCGCCCACCGCATGTGCTGACATCTGTCCGATTCCCCTCTGTGCTGCGATTTCTCTCGCAATCGCCCCATACGTCATGGTCTGTCCATACGGAATTTGCAGCATGATTTCCCACACCGCCTTGCGAAACGGTGTGGCCTGCAAGGACAGCGGCGGTGTAAAATCCGGCTCCTGTCCGCTGAAATAAATGTCAATCCATTGACTAGTCTGGTTAAAAATCGGCAGTTCTCTCTGTTCGTTTTCTTCTGAAAGGGTGCTGCCATAATATTTCTGACCATCGAACCATAGACCTGACAGCTTTTCCCCGTCACTTGCGAGAGTGATCCTGCCAAGCGGCGAGTCGTAGTAATGTATATATTGCATGATATTCTGACTCCCTGTATCCATTCAACTGTTTTGCTTTTTCCGCTTCTCGTACTTAGTCTGCATATAATCAGACAGTTTTATTTTATGCTTCATCCCATATTCATATACTTGTATCCACAGTTCGTCCTCCTCGATATTATCAATGAAGGAAAGTGCATGATACAGTGCTCTCTCCTGATTATCACCTTTGTAATGCGCAAAATAATACTCCACTCCTTTGGCCGGCTCTGCAAGTGCGGCACTGAGCAATAAGAATAAATCGCAAAATTCATTGATGTCACTCTCCAGTCTATACCGCCCGCTGTCATATTTTTTTAACCCCTTCAGCCTTCCCTCCCTTTCTTCGATCAGCTTTTGCACTTCCTCTGCTGCTGTCTCTAAAGACGCTGTCGTCTTCAATCCGTCAATAAGTATGATCTGTTGATTGATATGCAGTGCTTCCATACTCAATCCGCTGCCTGCTGCTGACAATAGCAAACGAGAAAGTTCTTCCCGCGTATAGTCCGCCGCAAACGTCTTCTTTACCACAAGCTCAAACAGCGCTGCCTGCTCCCATCCGATAGAACGAAACGGATCTTCCGTGGAGAACATATAAAAAATACAGCCGTCACACATCAAACTGTAAATGTCTGTCAACAGTTTTACTGCTTTCGCATAATTGGAATCCTCCGGGGTAATCTTTTCCAGATCTTTGATAAAATTCTTTACCATAAACCGCCATTTCGGACGCTGATTCTTTGGAATAACACGATTTGGTGCAACATAGTTCTGCGCGCGGGCATTCCTGATAAAATCTTCGATCTGCTGTTCCATGTCTTCAAATTCAACGACAATCTCTTCTGTCTTTTTCTTTGCAACTGTATTTCCCTTTAATATGTCAGCGATCACGGGATCGATTTCTTCCTTCTGTGTCTTTTTCAGAAGCTTATAGCTTTCTATAAAGGCTTTCATCAGATGTTCCATGTCAGCCGATTCCATGAGCTGCCGCAATTCCTGTACTTTCATAATCGTTTGCTACCTCTTGTGTTTCATCAAATATAGAACAACAAATAACCCTTCTCACTCATTGTTCTATATATCATATCACAAAAGACGCTCCATTTCAAACACTATCGAAGCTGCCCAGCACCTCTCCCATCATAAATACACATAATTTTCCCTCTTTCTAATTTTTTGACAGGAAAAGCATAACATATCCATCTCTAAATAACCTCTAAGAAATCCGCTCCACAACGCTCTCCCTGCTCATCTGCCGGAACTGATACACCGGAATGAAAAAGGCGGTCACCACAAGCAGCGGCAGCAAAATCACACTTGGCAGCACAGTAACTTTGATCTGGAAGTAAAACGCCTGCCCCAGCGCGGCAGTCAAAAGCTGTCCGCCAAACAGCGCTGTCACAAGTACCGCCAGCAAAAATGCACCGCCAAGGTACAGACATCCCTCCGCTATGAGCATCCTGCGGATCTGCTTCTTCGTCATGCCGACCACTTCCAAAAGCGCAAGCTCCCGCTTTCTGCTCAGCACGGAGGCCGCCATCACATTCAGGAAATTCATCATGCCAATCAGCGCGAGCACGATTGCAAGCGCACCGCCCACAAAATAGTATTTGTTCAGATAGCGCGCAAAGGACGCTTTCAGGTCAAGTACCGAGTGCAGCAGCAGCGCACTGTCCTCCGACAGAACTGTCTCTTTCAGATACTGCTGCACCTTTTCCTCCGAGCCGGGAACGGCATCGATGAAAGCGCGCATTGCCGCCGCAGAACCGGTGCACGCGATAAACTCCTCATCCGGTATCAGGACTGTCACTGTAACCAGATTTGTATAGGGATAATCCAAGGAATACGGAAGCCTCGCTTCGCCAAGCACCTGATACTCCCTTTCGATTCCGCTTTGATACGTCATCCAGAAATCATCGCCCGCCTGATAACTATGCACATCCCGACCTGCAAAAAGCGGATAGTCCACGATAACATAATCTCCGCGCAAAAATTCCTCCCATGTGTGCGTCTCCCCGCGCCACTGCAGCTTGTCAAACACAGCACAGTCTATTCCCATCAAAGTAATCTGCATCTGATTTTCCGCCTTCATCTGTTCCCAGCGCTCCGTCCAGCTGCTGCTGAGCTGCTCCCGCACAATCTCGTCCCACACTGCACACAGACGCGGCTCCATCTCGTGATACTCCTCCGCATAGCGCACATAGCCGATGCGCTCTGCATAGGGACATGCATTGATAAGCCTTTGCGTTTCCTCCGCGACCCCGTTCAGCACCGCATAAGGCGCATAGTCAGGCAGCTTGTCGAGCGCAAAGTCTGATGCCATATAGACTTGCTGATACGCGTCAAAGCGATATCCCCGAACCATCATAAATATACCGTTTAATGTCACCAGCGAAAGGGAAATTGAGAACATGACAATCATCCCTCTTTTCCAGCTGCGTCCAAAATTTCCAAGCGCCATTCCCCACATGGAAGCATCAATAACGCTTTTGTTGACACTTCCTGCATGACCGAATCTCCCATGCATCTGTCCGCCGTCAGCGATGCGCAGCGCTTCAACCGGCGATACCCGTGCGACAATCCTGCACGACTGTATGCATGACAGATAGACCGTCACCAGCGCAAACACCGCAGATGCCGCAAAAATCAACGGATCAGCACTGACCGTTACCTCCTGCACATACCCTATGCTGTCAATATCTGCCGTCAGCGTCGGACTCAGCAGCACGCCGCAGCCATACCCGACAAGAAGCCCGGCTGGAATCCCCGCCAGACACAGGCAAAATGCCTGCATACGCACAATCCGCGCAAGCTGTTTTCCAGTTGTTCCGACATTTTTCAGCAGACCGTAGGCGCGTATGTCTGTCTTCACAGAAATGCTGAAAATATTGTAAATAATCAAATACCCCGCAAGCACAATCAGAAGAATCATCGCGGCAATTCCAGACAGTGATATTCCGCCCTCACCAGTCAGACTCTCATAAGCCGGATTGATCTGAAATCCTTTGCTGCGCACTCCTGTCTGCAGAAAACCGCAGTTTTTGCCTAACTCCTCTGTTTTCTGACGCAGATTCCACAGATTTTTGTACCAGATGGAAAAACTGACTGCTCCGCTCATCGCTCCATTTTCCAGCTCCTCGCGCGTGACCTTGGGCGCAGTATCCTTTGCGAATGCCTCGGACACCCACGCGTACTGACTGTAGTCAGAGACATCCCCCTGCCACCAGCCACAAAGATAAAAATCGCGTGTTACCAGCGCTTCTGCCCCGTCTGCATTGTCAAGAGCAATGGTCAATCTAATTTTATTGTCTGATATTTTTCCGCTTTTTTCATATGGGATTCCGAGTGCGTCAAGCACAAGCGAACTGAGCGCAATCTCATCCTCGTTCTCAGGCAGCCGCCCCTGTATCGGCGCATTGCAGAAGGACTCCGCCGCGTCTGCATCCGCCGAGCGCACCTCTGTCTGAAACAGGATCCGCTCATCCTGCAGTGTTCCGACAAAGATATCCACACCAAAACGTTCCACAGAACTGTTATTTTTCAAAATATCCGATACCCGCTGTGCTTCCTCTCCGGTGACGTCCTGTAAGATGACATGCGACCACGAGCTGTATGTCTTTTTGTCCGCCTCCAGCCTGGAAAGCGTCATGGAAACTGCTCCCGTAAACAGACTGGTGAACAGCATCGTTGTCAGCACAATCGCCAGCACTGCAATCTGGTTGCGCCTGCGGTTCATTTTCAGAAAGCGCATTGTCAGAAGCCACAACGTATCCTGATTCTCAACCTTTACCATGCGAAACCTCCATTCCTGTCTCCACAAACCTGCCGTCTTCAATCCGCAAGATCCGGTCTGCAAGCTGCGCAATCTCCTCACTGTGCGTGATCATGACAATCGTCTGGTGAAACTGCTCGCTTGTCACCTTCAGCAGTCCCAGCACATCCTGACTCGTCCGTGAATCAAGATTTCCTGTCGGCTCATCACAGAGCAGGATACCGGGCTTTGACGCAAGCGCCCGCGCGATGGCAACACGCTGCTGCTGCCCGCCGGACAGCATGTTCGGCCAGTTTGAAATCCTGCTGCGAAGCCCCAGTGTATCAATCACCATCTCCACATATTCTTTCTGCGGCTTTTTCCCGTCAAGCTTTACCGGAAGAATAACATTCTCCCACACGTTCAGCATGGGAATCAGATTGTACTGCTGGAAAACAAACCCAATATTCCTGCGCCGGAATATCGTAAGCTCCTCATCATTCATATCGCCTAACGTCCTTCCATCCACAATCACCTCGCCGGAAGTCGGCCTGTCAAGCCCTCCAATCATGTGAAGCATTGTGGATTTGCCGCTGCCCGATGTCCCCACAACCGCCACAAACTCCCCACGCTCCACCTCAAAACTTATATTGTCCAACGCCCGCACCGCAGTCTCGCCTGCTCCGTATATTTTTGTGAGGTTTTTGGTTTTTAATATCTTCATTCTGCCTCTCCGCTCCTTCCCGATGTTCCTCTTTAGTCTATCACAATAATATCTCAATCTGGTTTCTAAAATATCACACTATTGAAACAAATTGTTCGCGCAGAAAAGTCATTACCGCTTGAATCCGAAGAACTCCTGTGTTAAAATCAGTGAAACAGTGTGCTGACTGCTTATTGTATAGCACATTTATTGCGGAAAAGAGGACATAACCTATGCTGAACATTATTTTTAACAGAGGGGAAAAGGACATCGAAGATGCAAATTATGTATTTAGTCCACACACCTATTTTAAATACAATTACGAAGAAGAATGGTTTGACGATGCCCTGGTAAAAGAAATGGTGCAGGATGTAGATTCCTCCGCCGTAATGTCTGCATATGCGATTAACAGCCCGGTTCTCGGAATCATTGCCCCGGAAAGGCTGTCTGGCGGCGTAAAAGCACTGATCATCATGTACAAGGAACCGTCGCTTATCGTCAATGCGTCTGCCTGCGGCGATAACTGCGCAAAGTGGATTCTGGAAATTGGAAAACGACAGGACATTACTATCCGGCTTGGGTATGAGATGGAATTTCAAGAACCTTTTGAAATCTGTATCAAAAACAGCGGAAATGTGATTCATTCTTATTACGAGTTTCTTATGGAGTTTCAGGAGGTAGAAATCATTGAGGAGTAAAATAAGGATTGTCGTTTCCACGAAAAGACTGCGCTATGAACTGAACCTGCGCAGAAATATTACCATTATACAGGGAGACAGCGCCAGCGGCAAAACCACCCTGATTCAGATTGTCAGTGATTATCTTTCTGGCAGAGCAGGTCCGGGAACAGAAGTCGTATGCGATCGGAAATGTTCCCTATCATTTTATTTCAGTTTTGGCCCTCCCGCATCCGCACACGGCAAAAAGACCGAGAACACTGTGCCCCCGCCCTCTTTTGATGCAACCTTGATATATCCTCTCTGTGCCCGCACAATCTCCCTTGCCAGGTACAGTCCAATCCCAACCCCGGGCTGGTCATCCACCGAGAGACTTCTATAGAATCTGGCGAAAATCCTGTGAAATTCCTGCGGTGCTATCCCAATCCCATTGTCCGCCACATCAATCCGCACAAAAAAAGTATACGCCCGCGCAGACACGCACACTTTTCCACCAGCCTGCGTGTATTTGACAGCGTTATCCACAAGATTCCCCAGCGCTTCCCCTGTCCACTTCAAGTCAAAAAGCGCTTTCAGACTGCTCTCCCCGAAAGTGAGTTCTATGTCTTTCTCCGCCGCCTTCTTCCCATACTCGCAATGCACAGCATCAAACAGGGATTGTATGTCCGCAGTCTGCGGGTGCACGCCGATCAGCCCTGTTTCCATGCGCGAAAGTTTAACGAGCGACTGAATCAGAAAATCCAGCTTCTCTGTCTGCCCGCACAGTGTCGCTGTGATCCCCGACAAGTCAGAATTGATTCTGTCCTCTTCCTCCGTACCGGGACAGACCGCTTCCCGCAGCAGCTCCGCGTATAACTTCAGGTTCGCTATGGGTGTCAGCGTCTGGTGGGCAATGTCGGAAATCAGTCCCTGAATCACCTGCTTCTGCTGTCGGTTATTCTCATTTTCCAGCAGACTGTTATTGACGAACCGGCGAAACTTATCCTCAATCATGGAAATTTTTTCTTCAGAAACCTTTTTATCAGAAACTTTTTTATCAGAAACTTTTTTATACTTCTCCTCGATCTTGTTCCCCCGCCGCTCCTCCATGTCAGCGCCCGCTCCGGCCTGCTCCGCCTGCTCGATGATATCATACAGCCGCTGCAGCAGCTTTTTCTCTTTCTGGTAAAAATAGGCGTACCAAATCAGTCCAGCGGCGGCAAACGACACGATTCCCACAAGCACAGCACTTTCCATCATTGACTCACCGCCCATGTATACCCGATTCCGTACACAGTCTTGATGTAGTCAGGATTCGCGGAATCCGCTTCAAGCTTATCGCGCAGCCGCTTGACTGTTACAGTCAGTGCATGTTCGTCCACATACTCACTGTCTCCCTGCCACACCCTGTCGATCAGATCGCTCCGCTTTACTGTAGCGCCTCTATTTTCACACAAGATCCGCAGCAGCCGCTGCTCTGTTTTGCTCAGTTCCACGAGACATCCCTGCCTGCGAAATTCCATTTTCCCAAAATCAAAATCAAAATGGGCTATTCTGAAATGGTCTGACTGCCCGCTTTGCCCGCGAAGCCAGACCGCCACCCGCGCGCGCAGCACCA
Organism: uncultured Lachnospiraceae bacterium; assembly: GCA_947178035.1. Classification (GTDB taxonomy): domain Bacteria; phylum Bacillota; class Clostridia; order Lachnospirales; family Lachnospiraceae; genus COE1. The sequence goes on from CAMWXA010000053.1 coordinate 15,194, forward strand.
TCAGGCTGAACGGCTTTGTGATGTAATCGTTTGCCCCCGCCTCAAGACCTGTCACGATATCAAGCTCCATATTGTTCACCGTTATGAGCAGAACCGGCACCGGACTGTACTCTCTGATCTCCCGCACGAAATCAATCCCGTTTCCGTCCGGCAGGTTGACATCGAGAAGCACCAGGGAGATATCCTCCTGCTCCAATACTTTCCTCGCATCCGCTATCGTACGGCACTGTGAAAATGTATATCTGTCATTTCTCAATGCCAGCACGATTCCGTCATTTAATTTCCTGTCGTCCTCAACGATTAAAATATGATTCACCGTTCCTACATCCTTTCTGTCATGCTGCCTCAGCGGCACAAACAATCCGTGAAGAACGCTGCCCTTGCGTTCTTCGGTGTGAAGCTTTAGATTTTCTTAGCGGGCGTCTTTGGGCCGCTTAGAAAATCTCTTCACACTTCCCGTCATGTCGGCGCAGCCGACACAAA
>CAMWXA010000054.1 GCA_947178035.1 uncultured Lachnospiraceae bacterium
GAGACTGCGGGTTGTCCGTTTTCAGATAAAAGAAGGCGTGTATGAAAACATCATCACCAATCTTCCTGACAGAGATTTCCCGGCAGAACAGATAAAGTATATTTATCAGCTCCGCTGGGGAATCGAGACATCCTTCCGTGATCCAAAACATACGATCGGAACCGCAAATTTCCATTCCAAATCTCCGGAGTACATTGAATTTGACATCTGCCGAATGATCCTTTACAATTTCGCCACGATTATAACAATGGAAGCTGCTCCGGAAAAGAAAAAGAAAGAAAAATGGGAATATCAGGGTAAGCCTTCGATGGCGATAAAGATATGTTTTGCTTTTCTGCAGGACCATGCAGCCCCTGGAAATGCAGCCGGCCTGATCAGTCAGCATATACTGCCCGTCAGGCCGGACAGAACCTACGCCCGGCAGCTAAGGTTCCAGGTCCCAGCCAGTTTCGCTTACCGCTTCGTATAAAACCAGGCTGGCATTGATAGTATAACATACCTGCAGGCAGACATGCAATCTGCCTTTTTAGTGATCCTAAAAATATTTTTCTTGTCATTGAAGCGTTAGCGAGCTTTCCTGACACCATCTTCTTGCATTAACATACCATAAATTCATGATATATAGTCTCTGACAATCCCTTTAAACTAAATGACATTGGGAGTGAACACTAACAGTTCAGTCTTTGTCTTGATGCATCTTTAAATTTGATTGCAGCCATCAACTTTGGTATGATATAATATCGCTAGACATTACATACTCGCCCGTATGGGTATGCTCTTATTGATTGTAATTGCGCAAAAGATCATGATAAAACGTTATTGTTGAACCATTTGACAGATTGAGAGGCTGCTATGAATTTCTTATGCTTTGGCGATAAAAATAATAAATCCATCTTACTGATCCATGGAATGGCTTCCACAGCGATGCTCTGTTATGATCCGCTGCTAAAGCATCTGTCCGATTACTATGTGATACTGGCAGAAGTAGACGGTCATAGTGAACATACAGAGGAACTTGTCAGCCTTGCGAAAAACTGTGATGAAATAGAGCATTACATCATGCGTCATCTATCCGGAAATCTGTACTGCTTATCAGGTTTTTCCATGGGAGCAACCATGGCTGTTGAAATCATAGGGAGAGGAACCGTCAATGTCACTAAGACACATTTAGATGCCGCATTTCTGATACAGATGGGCTTGTTGGCGAAACCATATGAATCTATTTTCTGCAAAGCCATAAAGCGCCTTCAGGACGGAAAACCAATTCCTAAATTTTTCATGGACGCTGTTATGGGAAAAGATAACAACAGCGTGATCGAAATGCTTTATCCGAATATTACCGCAAATACCATCAAAAACGCATGTGACTACGTGTATCATTACAGCATTCCAGAAAAAATAAGGGATTACCAAGGGACAGTTCTATTCTGGAGAGGTTCCAACGAACCATATCCAAGAAAAAGCGCTGCACTGTTAAAAAAATATCTGCCTGATCTGATCGATGTGGAGATTGCAAATATGGGACATGGCCAATATTTGCACGAACACAGCGCCGAGTACGCGGGCAGACTGATTGAATATCTGCAAGAATAAGGAGGTTATCTATTTATGAAGTTGTTTTCCTTCAAAAAACAAAATCGTCAGGCAAACTTTGCTTTTCAAATCATAGATATGTTCGATTTGAAAAATGGAGGTGTCGTTGTCGCAGGACAGATCACTAAGGGCGTGCTTCATCAGGGGGAGCAGACAGTCTGTGTACCTAAAACCGGGAACGCTTTCCTCTGTGTTATCGAGTCCATCGAAATGCCTGATCCCCATAACCCTGAACAAACTATCCACCCCAGGAACGCGCGGGCCGATGGCCCTTGGAGTGGGCTCTGCGCCCTGAGAATCCCAGGCCGGTCCAAATCGGATTTTCATCCCGGAGACCGGCTGGTTCCCGTGGGTTCTGTGCCGTTGGACGAGCCACAAGTGACAAGTCCAAAACCCTGTCAGGAGTTTTTATTCCGCATTGATCATATCTTCAGCATACGGAATGTGGGAACTGCCACAGCCGGCGTTGTACTGAACGGCAGCGCTGGCATCGGAGATACTGTGTCCTTTGGTCATACACCTGATGAGGTTGTGTTCACCTGCAAGATCAAAGCCATCGATGGAAAGGGCAGCCTCGAGGGTGGTATCGGCCCCGTGGACAGGGCTACTCCAGATGGTCCCTGCAGCTACGGCTGCTCCCTGATATTGGACGAATCGGACAGCCACCGCTTCCATGCGGGCGCGTATTTGTTTATTCAGTGAAAACGATAGGAGTCATTTTGATGAAGGCATCTCTCACCTTGTTAGAAGACTTTTTCCGTGACTGTGACCAGAGTAACTGGGGATATTCCAAGGAGCAGATCGCTGCGGCAGAAGCAAAACTATGTGTTTCTTTTCCAAAGATTTTAAGGCAGTACTATGCCAGATTTGGCGCCTGTCCTTACATTCAGGACTATGGAAATAATATCCCTGTCCCGCTTGCATTGGAAGTACCGGATTCCACCTACAACGCTCCGCACTATGTTCCAGAAGAACTGGATTTTTTAGTTTTTTACAGTATTGTCGATGTATCAGCGATTGATTACGGGATTCGGCTGTCCGATCTTATCCTGGGCGCCCCGCCTGTCTATCTCTGCAACAATGGAGATGATTGTCCTCTTTCTATTCTCCAATTATTTCCACACCATCTGGAAAATCCCGTATTACAAGCGCACATGTATTGGTAAGTTTTACATTATTTTTTAATGGATACGCCAATTTGCCCCTTCTTTCCCCCATTATACAATGAACGTCTAATTTCGTATCTATCAAACCCAAATTATTATCTAAATTATTGGAAAAAATAAGACTTCCCGCACTTACCCCTATTACCAGACCATTGTCATTGATATACTCCATCAAAGACTTATTAAACCTTGTAGCATTGATTCTTTCAAGCAAATAACGTGTATTTCCACCACACAAATATACCACATCATATCGTTGCAGCTTCTCAATCTCCATTCCGTCATGTAAATCACTTACGTCAATATTTTTATCTAAGATACCACATTTTAACAGATCATTTATGCACTTTGGCAAAACATTTATAGCATCTACATCGGTCGCCGCTGTAGGGATAAATAAGGCTTTTGCGAAAGACATATCTTTTCCTGCCATATCCACAAAACACTCTTTAATTTCTTCAGTTTCCAATCCTGCTGATGTTAATAATACCCTCATGCTTCCTCCTATTCTGACCACTTCATCTGCTCTTTAGAAATGCCTAATTTACTACACTCACTGCAAACATATTCTTTTTCAGTCTGATTCCCAATCTGATATTTTAAAACTCTGTCTTTAAACACAATGTATTTTTTATTACCTGCCTTAAAATCAACAAACCAATTCTCATGTGTATCAGGATCAGACAGCATGACTTTTGAAATTTGTTCCGGAAAATCTTTCCTATCACTTGTAAAAAATAGTGCAGTCCAGTATTTGGGTTTCCCACCAGTATTCCACAATTCAATTTTATGAATATTAAGGCAATCAATGATACAATCATCCGCTATACTTTCTTTGATCAATATTCCTTCATACAATTCCTGTTTCTTTTTATGGATTGCATTGCAGCCACAATTATGAACATCTTTTGCCACATTTAACGTCAATTCATCTTTTAGTAAAATATCCATAGATACCCGAAAGGTATCTCCTAGTATCAATAGTTTTTCTGTCTCTGTCAATGCAATATCAGCTTCCCATTTAGATATCGACTGCCTGCTAACGTTACATACTGCTGCAAGTTCTTCTTGAGTCATTCCATTTGCTTTTCTTAGTTCTATAATCTTTTCTGATAATTTCACTGTCGCACTTCCTTTCATTAATTGTATAATACAGAATAATAATACTGTTTACCACCAACATTAAAGTTCTTTTTGGCAACCCACAGTTGCGAATAAATTTTTTTGCCAACCTAGAGCATTACCTCACCCTTCGGTCTTTGCTTTTAACCGCACTTTGTTGCTGGTAGTCTTCCACTTTCTTTTTTAAAGAAGTGTAGTACTTTTATTTGGAGAATGCAAATATGGATAACTCAACATATTGGTAAAAATGACGGAAGTATTTGGGTCGCACGTTCACCTTATGGGTTCACAGAGTCAGGAAAAATCCAATTTTCAAATTTAAATACCGCATTCTGATACTTTGCAACAAAAGCTCTTTGACTAACTTGGTCATAGACCAGATACTCTTGCTCGCCCAAGCTGTCACTCCATTCAACTACTTCGTAATTCGAATTCAATATATAATACTTTTGACGTTCAAATAAATTTCTATCAATTTCTTTTCCTACAGGACAAAAAGATAGATCTATATTTTGTTCTGTTTTTAAATTTATCAGATTTCCTATTCGGGAGGTAATTCCTGTAACATCAAACGTTATGTTCTCATTCAAAAACCATCCTATATCTATTAATACCTGTGTAAATGCCTGTTGTACCTGCAAATACCCCTTGGTACACATAACCTGTATATAGTAAAGCTCTCTTGCCTGCTGCCCCCATACTCCATCCAAAACGCACAATGCTTGTGGGTTAAAATAGGATTCATAATAATAATTGATATGACTTCGGTCTATAAATTTGTCCAAAATAATCTTCTCAAAGTCTGACAATGTATGTTCACCAAAATTGTCTTGTTGATGCTTTTCAGTCTTACTTCGCGAGATTACACTGATTTGTTTATGTTCTGCCCACCCCAATATGAGATGTCTGACTGTCTTTCCCGTATCATTTGCTATTAGCAGCAACAGCGGATCATTTTGCAGGTCATACTCCTCATTCATTAGCTCTTGCTGTGTACGGCCGCATGTACCCATAGACGTGACCGCCCCATACAAGCCAAACCCCATATATTCTATTTTTTTCTCTGCTGCATACATGCGCACATCCATATCTTGATTTAGCAGATTAACCCTGTTTTCAATACGGTTTAGTGTTACTCCATATTTCGCCAATTCTGAAATGATATAATCCAAAAGTAATGCAGGAACATTGCTGATTCCTGCATTTGCACCATATTTTTTGCACAATTCTGCCAATTTTCCCAAGCATCCCTCGAGATCTCTATCTGGAATTTCATGTAACATAATTGTTTCAATTTTTATTCCTTCGTAGTTTGTATTCAAATCATTGATAGCGGCATCCACATCTCCAGCTTTGTATTTATATATTACCCGTATCTTCCTTTTAATTTCATCAGACAGATCTTTCAAAACAGGAACTTTATATGTATAAGCGCAATCAAACTCTACATATCCATTTCCAACGGCTGATTCAATTTCTGCTTTCTTGGCATCATTATCCATATCTGGAAAATCCAATCCATATATTTTTTTCATTTGCATCAACCTGGTTCCTTTCTGTGTCAAATAGCCTAGTGTTTTATTTTCCAGATTTGTTCCCCACGCATGCTCCTGCATATCATATCGAAATCCTCTTGTTTCTTGGTTCCTGTTTTTTTCTCCTATTCGCTTTACAGTTTCCTCATTTATTTTCTTTTTTTGAATATTATGTGATAACATATCTATAATCCCCCCTCTTTCTATAATATCAAGCTATTTTCATCCCGTTCCCAGCGCAGTTTTTTCCATCTTCCGTTTCTGGCCGCGTATAATGCCCTCATAATTCCGGCACAGTTTCGGGACGATCTCACCCGATTTAAAGTCTGCAGGCTTCCTGCGGGCAGCCCGCAACTGATATGATAATGAAGTGTTCAAAATATTCCTGGTTATTCATATGGTTTCATTTCTCCTTCCGGAGCTTTTCTTTTTCGTTTTTCATACAATTATCAGCTATAGGGTTTCCCTATCCGCGAAAAGTAACTGGTACATTGCCTGTCACTGCTGTCAGAGCCTATAAAGATTGATTATCGCCCATATTGGTGATATAATTTAGCTACATCAAATTAACATACAGGAATTTACAAACTTGCTAAAAGACTTCCAGTTTTTTTGGAAGTTTCATGTTATCCTCTACAGAACAGCCCAGCTATTGGTATATTTTTCAGGAAATTTATATGAGGTGACAAAATCATGTATCTGATATCTGTTTATTTTGACAATTCTTCCACGAAAAGAATACAGGCACTTATTGATCAGGTTGCCCTGGCATCAGGAAATCATTATATGACAGCCAAACAGGTGCCGCCGCACCTGACGCTCTCCGCCATCGAGGCGCGGAGCGTGGAGGTTCTTATTCCTGCTGTGAAAAAACTGGAGGGGACGCTGCAGCATGGCACAGTACAATTTGTCACTGTCGGGCAGCTGTTTCCATATGTGCTGTATACCATGCCTGTACTCAATCCCTACCTGCAGGAATTGGCAGTGCATGTCTATGATGCAGTCTCTGAAATTCCAGAGACGACAGTGAGCAGATACTATCGTCCCTATTCCTGGCTGCCGCATGTCACCCTCGGCAAGACTCTGTCAAGAGAACAGATGCAGCAGGCGTTTGTTGTGGTTCAAGACAGATTTTCCGTATTTGAGGCACAGATCACAGAGCTTGGTCTTGCCAGGGTGAATCCGCATTACGATGTGCTGCGGTTTCCTTTGCTGTAAGTCTGGAAGCAGTTTAATCCACCGATTTCAGCGACTCCGCCATATTGATCGCGTCAAGCTTTACAGACATCAGCCGGTTGACCAACCAGGTAAACACAAAAGTCAGCAAAATACTCAAAAGGTAGCTCACTGTCTTGATATGGATATCGAAAGACATCAGGTCGATGTCAACCTTGTGCATGACATACAGATGCAGCGCTTTCCCCAGAATCAGTCCAACCGCACATCCAATCGCCGTCAGCACTGTATTCTCACGGAATACATAGATGGCTGTCTCATTTCTGTAAAATCCAAGCACCTTGATCGTCGCAATCTCGCGAATCCGCTCCGTGATATTGATGTTGTTCAGGTTGTAAAGCACGATAAACGCAAGCGCCGCCGCGCAGGCAATGATGACAAACACGATGTAATTCATGCTGCCCATCATGCTCGAAAAGCGCACCAGCATATCCGCATTGACCGAAACTGCCGTCACATTGTCCGCTTTCATCAGCGCCGCTCCCGCCGCGTGCGCATCCTCACCCTCTGCCAGATTGACATAGAGATTTTTATAGGATATTTCCCCTATCGATTCTTCATAAGTCTCCGCATTCAGATACACATAATTGTAAATATAATTCTCGCAGATGCCGCTCACAACTGCCTGAATTTCTTTTCTGTCCTCATCGTGCAGAAGAATTGTGTCGCCAGTCTTAATATCATACCGCTCCGCCAGCTTCTCGCAGATAACTGTCTCGCCGTGCTGCGGGTATGCGACCGCCTCGCCCGCGGAAGTGTGCAGATCGATATAGCTGCCTAGCTGACCCGGATTTTCCACAACAATCAGATTGACTGATTTCACACTGTCCGCCGTCTCCAGGTCCATCGTCGTTTCCAGTGCTGCGAGGCAGGTTCCGCCATATGTGTCGAGAAGCCCCCTCAATTCATTCAGGGAAGCGTCATCCGCATCACGCACGCCATCCTTTAAGGTAATGCCAAGCTGATATGTCTGGATTTCCCCAAACTGCTGATCGGCGATATCCGCGACAGAATCCCTGATTCCAAATCCCGTCACCAGCAGGGCCGTGCAGCCGCTGATACCGATCACCATCATGAGAAACCGCCTTTTGTAGCGGATAATATTTCTCACAGACACTTTTTGTAAAAACTTCAGCCGATTCCAGACAAAGGGCACCAATTCCAAAAACACCCGCTTTCCGGCTCTCGGTGTCTTAGGGCGCATCAAATCCGCCGCCACTTCCTTTAATTCGCGGCGGCATGAAAACCACGTTGTACCCATGGAACACAGCAGTGCACACGCCAGGCAGAGCAGTGCTGTTCCACCATCAAATACAAACACAATACCACCCATCTCATACATCATCCCATACGCCTGCCAGATCACGAACGGGAAGAGATGGATTCCCAGAAAATATCCCGCGATGCAGCCAGTCAGCGCTGCACTTCCCGCGTAAAACAGGTACTTTCCCATAATGGCCGCTTCGCCGTAACCGAGCGCTTTCAGTACGCCAATCTGCGTGCGCTGCTCCTCCACCATGCGGTTCATGGTCGTCATACACACCAGCGCTGCCACCAGAAAAAAGAATACAGGAAATACGTTTGCCAGCCCCTCTACAATGCTGGAATCGTTCTCAAAGCATGCATAACCGATATTGGTATCCCGGCCCAGAACATACGTGTCTGGCTTTTCTATCGCGGCGATATCCTCTCTTGCATCCGCAATCTCCTGCTCTGCATCCGCAATCTCCTGTTCAAACGCCGCGTAAGCGTCATTGTATTCTGCCCAGCCGTCTGCAAGCTCTGCCTCCGCATCCAAAAGCTCCTGCCGCCTCTCCAAAAGCTCCGCCCGCGCATCGGCAAGCTGCCGCCTTCCGTTTTCCAGCTCCGCCTCACCGTCCACAAGCTGTCTCTGTGCATCCTCAAGCTGTGCCATCGCTCCTTCAAGCTGCTGCAGCGTCGCCTGAAGCTGCAGCAGCGCTCCCTCGTCCAGGTACTCAACCGGTGTGGCATTCGCCTGCTCGATTGCTGCTGTCAGCTCTGCCCGCTGCTCTTCTAACGACCTGTTCGCGTCGGCAAGTTCTCTGGCTCTGCTGTCAAGAACAGCTTGATTGTCCGCAAGTTCCGCCTCGCCGTCTGCAAGCTGCTCTCTCCCGTCGGCAAGTTCCGCCTCCGCATCGGCAAGCTCCTTTCGCGCATCCGCAAACTCTCTTTCCGCATCGGCCTTCTCATCCGCAAGCTCATCTTCCGCATCCGCAAGCTCACCCTCTGCGTCCGCTACAACCGCCTGATATCTGCGCTCGCCCTGCGCCGCACAGTAGTCCTCCCAAAGCGCTTCCCGCTCCTTCATGTAAATGTCATATTCCTCAGAATAAATCAGATAGTCCTGGTCAAATTTCACATAGATTTCCGTAAAATATTCTGTCGCAAAGCCCTCAGGCAGCAAATACATAAAACCGCTGATTCTTCCATTTCCAAGAGAGGTTGTTCCCCGCTCAAACTGGATATAAGCCGACGCCTGCGCGATGCCGACGATCGTGTACTGACGATGCGCAAAATGATCCAGATCTTCCTCCTCATTATTTTCAGATAGTACAATACTGTCCCCAATAGCACTCTCATCATACAAAACTGCGTCGACGACACATTCCGTATCATTCTGCGGAAGCCGCCCAGCCACGACCTCTAGTCCATTGATATTGTTCATCAGGGAATGCGCCTTAATGACTTCCTCATTCCCATCCTCGTCGACATAGAGAATGTCTGCCTCCACTGCCCCCTCGACTGCACGGACATCATCCTTCTCTGCAAGCGCCTTCACATCCTCCGCCTCAAAACCGAGCGTGGACAACAGACGGTAGTCGTACAGCTGCTTCTCCTCCAGATACGCATTGGCGGACTCCACCATGACTGGTCTTGTAATCCTGAGCCCTGCAAAAAAACCGACCCCCATCGCCACTATCGCAAAGATGGCAAGATAGCGCCCCAGACTCTGCCTAATCTCCCGCAATGTTGTTTTTCCCATCATGGACTTCATAACATCACCCTTTATTTCATTTCTACCATTCGATATCTTCCACTTTGACGATATTGCCATTTTTCACCATACTGACAATCGTGCCGCTCTTCACCGTGATAATCCGGTCCGCCATCGCCGTGAGCGCCTGATTGTGCGTGATGACAATGACCGTCTTTGCTTTGTGCCTGCACGTATCCTGCAGCAGTTTCAACACAGCCTTCCCAGTATTATAGTCCAGCGCCCCTGTCGGCTCATCGCATAACAGCAGCTTCGGATTTTTCGCCAGCGCACGCGCGATCGCCACCCGCTGCTGCTCCCCGCCCGAGAGCTGTCCTGGAAAATTTTTCGTCCGCTCCCCGAGTCCTACTTCCTTTAGGACTTCGGCCGCGTCCAACGGATCTTTGCAGATCTGGGCGGCGAGCTCAACATTCTCAAGTGCCGTAAGATTCTGCACCAGATTGTAAAATTGAAACACAAAGCCAACATCATGTCTGCGATAGCCTGTCAGCTGCTTTTTGTTATATGCTGAAATCTCCTCAGAATCCAGAAATACCTTTCCGCCCGTCAGCGTATCCATTCCGCCCAGAATATTTAATATCGTCGTTTTTCCGGCGCCAGATGCACCCACAATGACGCAGAACTCACCTTTTTCTATCTGAAAATTCACGTCATGCAGCGCCTGTATTGACACCTCGCCGGTTTTGTATATCTTGCTCACATTTTGAAATTCCACAAATGAACCCAACTTTTTTCTCCTTTTTTGAATCTATCAATGTAATGCGGCTTCCCCTCCACAATCGTATCCGTCAGTTATCTGTTGTATCTTTCCAGATTAGGAACTGTTTGGCACATATAACTTTATTATAAAGAAATGAGGCACAAATAACAATAATGATTTTATAAAACTTGATAATTCTATACAAATGGATTATACTTTTTCAAGAAATATATGAAAACCAAGGAGGAGTCCTATGAAACTTGTCGTATTAGAGAGAAATAGTGTCGGTACCGATGTCGATGTATCCTGCTTTGAACAGTTTGGAGAAGTCACATACTACGCAAACACGACAGCGGAACATGTCGCAGAACGAATCCGGGAAGCAGACATTGTCATCTCCAACAAGGCACCGCTAAATGAGAGCACTCTGGCTGGTGCATCGCATGTAAAACTCATCTGTGTGCTGGCAACAGGATATGACTGTATTGACATAGAATATTGTAGAAAAAGAGGCATCAAAGTCACCAATGTCGTGAACTACTGTACCCCCGCAGTCGCACAGCATACCATGCTTCTGGCAATGATGCTGTCTGAAAAAATTGCTTACTATGACGATTACGTGAAGTCTGGAGCTTACAGCGCACAGGACCGTTTTTCCCACTTTGACAGGGTATTTCACGACCTGGACGGCAAGACCTGGGGCATCGTCGGCATGGGCAGCATCGGGCGCAAAACTGCAGCGCTTGCGTCGGCCTTTGGCTGCAAAGTCATCTTTTACTCGGCATCTGGGAAGAGCACCTGCACAGACTATCCAAAAGTTGATCTCGATACACTGCTGCGGGAATCCGATATCCTATCGCTGCACTGCCCGCTCACTGACCGGACGAGAAACCTGATTGACAAAGACGCATTTGACAGGATGAAGAAAACTGCGATTTTAATCAATGTGGCAAGAGGACCTGTCGTGAATAACCAGGACTTATATCAGGCACTTGTGGAGGAAAAAATCATGGCGGCCGGACTGGATGTCCTTGAGAAAGAACCAATGGAAGCATCCAATCCGCTGCACCAGATCAAAGACAGCACAAGGCTGATTATCACACCGCACATGTCATGGGCAAGCATCGAATCGCGAACCCGTATGATTGCGGAAATCATGAAAAACATTGAGGCTTTCCTGAATGGTATGGATAGAAATGTCGTTAACGCACTCTAGAGCGTGTTTGAAAAATGCTTTCCGTCAGATGTGCGTCACAGTTTGTGGGAGGCGAGAGGCCTCCCTTTTTTTACTCTATTTCAATCATTTTTATCATTCCATTTGAGATGATCTCAAATCCCATTTTCTCATAAAATGGTTCTTTCCCTTTCGCAGAAACACCACCGATTGTTGTAAAGTTTCCGGTGGCAGAATTTGCTTTTGCGTAGTCAATCAAATGATTCACAATCATCGTTCCAATCCCTTTCCGCTGAAATTGGGGCAAAATGATGATTTCCTGAAGATACCAGTACATCGCGCCGTCTCCGACAAGTCTGCCCATCCCCACAAGTTCGTTATGACAGACTGCAGAGACATTGATTAAGCTATTTTGCAGTGCCTTTCTGGCATGCTCCACTGGTATCCTGGCAAAGCCCGTCTCGACTCGCAGCCTTACAAAATCCTCAGCCTGCAGGATATTCTCGACAAGCCTGATTTCTCCGCAAACATGCTCGTTCGTATTCATCCTTACTGTTCCCTCCCTGCCTCGTGCATTTTCCATCCATATGTTAAAGACTTGCGATTGTATCCAATTCTGCGGTAGAAGTCATTTCCGCCTCCGGTCATACATACGGCGCCCAGCTCCTTCATTCTGCGGTAATGCTCAGAAAGCGCTGCAGCAGCCAGTCCCCTGCGGCGGTATTCTGGAATGGTACAGAGCGGCTCCATATAAGCAAGCTTATTTTCCGGCACCCACCACATTCCTGAGAAACACACATATTCTTCCTGCTCATTTGCAATAATCACATTGTATCCATATGTTGCGTGGGGCGGCGGCGCCATGACATCGCTGATAATACCCAGATATGCTTTTTGCGGATTCCATGGCGTTCCCGGATCTTCTGCTTCCCAATTCTCAAAAGGTCCCTTGTCCTCATGATCAAATCCTTTCCATGTGCAGAGCGCAAGCTTCACTGGGTCCGCATGTTCAGGCTCTACAAAATGAAATCCCTCCGGCAGCGGATCATTTAATGCTGCTGTTTCGAGATCAATGACATAGTCTTCATTCACAAAATTCTGCCGATACCCTCTTTTGCCGGCAGCTTCTATGAGTGCCTTCTGCTCCGGCTTTAACATCAGCGTCTTTTCTGCTTCATTTCCCGGCATATATTTTCCGGCGTATTCGATCATCTCGTCCGCCAGCTCCTCATATCCGCGACGCAGACTAAAGTAGATATCTGTACACGGATCTTCATAAAACACAAAACCTACCGCCTTGTCCCCGTCAAACCAGATTCTGTTTAAGTAGAGATAACGTTTCTCCAACCAGGTCGACGTGACTGCATATTCAAAAAATGGAGCCCCCACTCCGTTTTCTGCGTAATTTTCCACCAGCAAATCCCATACAGTCTGATGATCCGATAGTAATTGATACTGTTTCGTTGTTATATTTTTCATGCTCCCAAACCTTCCTTCCATGTTCCTTGGCTGTGAAACAAGTCTGTTCTTTCATGATACTCCTATTTTCTCTTCGTGTCTATCCAGCCATACCTTCTCATTTCTTCCCGGAATGCACTTCTCCGTGAATACTTATCCCTGTACGATGTCATAAGTCCCTGTTTTGCGCCCGTCTCTCCTGCGGATTCCCTCACCTCGCCCAGAGCGGCAAGATACGCTGCACATTCGCCGTAATAGTTTCTGCGGTTTGCATCCATAATTGCTTCTGTCCGCTTTTCAATCAATGTTGTGATTCTTTTTACTGCACAGTTTCTGACATCCGGTTCCATATGTACCATAGACTTCCATTTTAAAAACAATTGGCAGAACAGATCGTTTTCGCCGATGCCCTCAAGCCCGCAGGTGCCTTTCCGGTATTCTTCTGCGGAAAATCTCATTGCACTTTTTGCGATCTCTGCCATAGCAGCGATTCCCTTTCCGTTCCATTTCCCCTCATACAAATATAGCAGATACAATGCAATTCCCTGTTTCATGAAGGAGCCCGTCCAGCCTAAAGCTTCCTGTTTGTTCAGCCCATTGTCCAATACATTCGCAAACTGCCCGTCCAAAAATCTGAGCAGTAAAACCATATTGCTGTCTGGTCTGTTTTCTCTCCTCTCAGAGTGTGAGGAACTACTTTCATACGTACCAAAAGAATCGCCGCTTTTCTGTACTGAAAATTTCACAAAGACCTTTTGAAGTTCTTCCCTTATGTTTTCGTTTTCGCAGCCATTTAACAACACTCGAAGATAATTCAGGGCAGATGTATCCGATTCATATGCGGCAAAACAGCACTCTCCAAGCAAAGACTGTTTCCCATCTGCCGCAATCACATAATCAGCCGTTTTCAATGCCACTGCGCTGCGCATGACATATTTCTTAGGTATCGTCTTCATCGCTTCTATTCCTATGGATACCATATCATTTGCTGTCGCAGATCTCCCATTTTCCAGTATGTCCAAATACAATCCCGGGTGGAAAGCGGCATATTTTTCCGCATATTGGACCGCCAAAGAAACATCATTTAGCAAGCCAACGGCTTCCAGGAAAAGACGGTCCGCATCATGCCCTGTCTTATCGCCCAGGCAGGTAATCCAAAGCGGCAGGAAATCTTCAAGTTCTAGCAGTTCTTCATCTCCATGCTGTATGATTGCCTCTAATGTGATTTCGTCCTTCTTGGCATTGACGATGACTCCGTACAGTGTCTCCGGGCGTCTGGCGGGCGGCACTGCATGATATGCACAGTATACTGTATCAAGAATAACCTGTTTCAGGTCGCAGTTCAAAAGCTTATGGTACACCATATCTCCAAGTGAAAATTCCTCATCTCCATACTCATTCTCGCACAGAATTTCCATCGTCAACATTTGATTTCCAACTTCAAAGCCTTCCCTGTATCTCTCCATGTCCATGCAGATATGCACAAAACTGCAGGCTTCCTCAAGCATATCTGAAATCCCGCTGTTGTCTTCATAATAAAATTCCTCGCCGCTGTCGTCATACCATTCATCATATTCCTCATTCAATATTCCGGTAATCGTCACTTCCTGCGAATCAATATGCTTTAAATTCTCTCTGCTTTGATGATACATCTCATCGAAATCAATCTCTTTTGCCTCCTTTTTGTGTGATGCTTTTTCCGCTTTATTTCCGACAGATTTCAGCATCTCCAGGAACGCTTCCCTGCGATGCTCCGGGAACCCCCTCCCAATATCATGAATAAAAGCGATGAGCTGCTCTTTAGAATATTGCGCCGTAAGGGCATCTGTCTGTTTTAAAAAATTTGTAAGGTTCATATCGGGTCTCCTTCCCTAAAAAAAGTTTCTCTTCTGTTTTCCGAAAAGCTCTTTACCGTCTTTTTATTGAAAATCCTTTATTTCACAAATATAAAATTGTATATTTGGAAAATATGTTGTCAAAAACGGCAAAATGGTTTTCTGCAATTCCAAATGCAAATGCGCATCAATTTCATCTATTATAACAATCCCTGGAAGGTTGAAAGCAAACGAGCGCTGAGTCTGGTACTGCATCCGCATCATAATGTCTCACCTTCCCTATCCCTATTTGTATAAGTCAATTCAATGTCATATCCCAAAGCTTCCATCATTTGCACAAATGTTCTATTAATGACCCCTTCCTTTTTCTTCATAATGCGATTTACATAAGAACTGGTAGTTCCAATATTTTCCGCCAACTGTGCCTGCGTTATTTCGGATTCTATACATTTGACTTTAATATCCACCTCTATTATTATTTCGAACCATGCTTTCGCTCCTGTTTATTATTCGCCACTCTATTAATTTCACAAATCAGATAATTTATTATAACTTATCTTTTCCCATTTGTCTTCCTTTAATATTTTTATCTTCAATCAGAATAAACGCATGAATGAAAATAAGGAAACTTTCGAATAAAAATTGTGCAGATTTTCTATCTTATCTTTCTGATTGGTGTTAGTCAATAAATGTGTTGGTGTTACATGCAAAGACTGATATTCCGATGTTTGTAATTGCCAGAAATGTACGAACCAACACAGATGTTGACTAACACCTTCTGATTTTATCCTGCTGTTTGATAAATCAATTGTAAATTATGGCAGAAACTGG
>CAMWXA010000055.1 GCA_947178035.1 uncultured Lachnospiraceae bacterium
TATTTACGCTGTATTTATGAACACTGACGCCTTCCGCGATATTTTTCCCGGCGTGACAGACGGAGAACCCGACGACTATGACAGCTGTTTCCTTGTTCAATTCCACAATCATTTCAATATACGGCGCACAATTAATGATATTAAAACGCAGTTCCATCTATCCAAAGATCAGGTTGGTGAACAGGCTATGCTGCTGGGCCTGCTCGGGCAGAGTGACGAGGGAAACACGTTCATGCTGATGATTTACGCGACTGCAGGCATTTTATCTGTACTGGTTCTGCTGGCGGGCATTCTCATGATCGCGGGCAGCTTAAACAGCAATATCGCAGGGCGGACGGAGTTTTTCGGAATGCTGCGCTGTATAGGCGCTACGCCGGGACAGATTATCCGTCTGGTTCACAGGGAAGCGCTGGGCTTATGCACCTTTGCCATTCCTGCGAGTGTGATTGCCGGCATGGCTGTAATCTGGGTGCTTTGCGCCATTCTGCGCTGTCTAAGCCCTGCGTATTTTGCCACCATGCCGGTCTTTGCAGTCAGCCTGCCCAGCATCGCCGCCGGTATTTTCATCGGTATCCTGACGGTACTGCTGGCGTCGCGCGCACCGGCCAAAAGAGCCTCCAAGGCATCTCCGCTGGCGGCGGTGACAGGCAGCGCAAACAATCTCGCGACTGTGCGCAAGGCTGCAAACACTGCTTTCTGCAAAGTGGATACGGCGCTCGGTATTCATCATGCCAGGGCCAGCCGCAAAAATTTCTTTCTGGTGGTAGGGTCCTTTGCTTTGAGCATTATTCTGTTTCTGTCCTTCTCCACCACCATTGACTTTATGAAACATGCCATCAAGGCACTCAGTCCATGGTCGCCTGACATCTCGATTATCAGTCAGAACAATACCTGTACTGTCGACCGCACGTTACTCCCGGCACTGCAGGATAATCCCGCTGTCAAAAGAGTATATGGGAGAATGTTTGCCTATGACCTTCCTGCGGCGGCAAACGGCAGAGAACATACAGCAATGCTGATTTCCTATGAAGAAAACCAATTTCAGTGGGCAGAGGACTATCTGCTGGACGGTTCTTTGGAGACCGTACAGAACCAGCCCGGAACCGGACTGGTCGTTTCGTCCCCGCAGTACAATAATCATACGGAATTACAGACAGGTGACACTGTGACGCTCCTGATTGACGGCCAGTCTGCAGATATCGGGATTGTGGGTATGGTATCCGAGTGTCCTTTCAACACGCCAGACGGTGATATCATCATCTGCTCGGAAGATACTTTCCGGCAATTTACAGGGGAAGAAAATTATACGATTATCGATATCCAGCTGACGGGAAAAGCCACTGATGCCGATGTCGATGCGATTCATGCACTGGCCGGAACAGAGTACATATTTTCTGACCAGCGCATGAACAATCAGAGTGTGCGGGGCGCCGATTACTCATTTAAACTGTTTCTCTATGGATTTCTGTTTCTGATTGCCATGGTTACAATCTTCAATGTCATCAACTGTACCGCCATGAGCGTGGAGGCCCGCATGAAGCAGTACGGCGGACTGCGCGCTATCGGACTCAGTGACAGGCAGCTTTCCAGAATGATTGTCGCGGAGACACTGACTTACGCGGTGACGGGCAGCATCTGCGGTGTGGTTTTGGGACTGCTGCTCAACAAGAAATTGTTTGAATCTCTGGTGACTTACCGCTGGAGCGAACCCTGGAGTCTGCCAGTCTCCGAACTATGTATCATTCTTGGAATTGTCGTTCTCGCCGTACTTCTGGCGGTGCGCGGTCCTATTCGCAAAATTCATACAATGTCAATTGTGGACACGATGAATGCACAGTGATAAGAATACTGCCCCCGCCCGCAATGAACCCTGTCAGATAAATCGAACAGGAGTTCGTTGCAGGCAGGGGCAGTGTAACGCGATATGCCGGCGCTTCTGCTCTTTGCTACGCCACCGCTATATAGATGTCCATATAGCCAATGCCGTCCTTCACATACTCTTTTTCAAAGCACTCAATGACTTTTTTGTCCTGTTTGTGCTGCATTCCGTTGATTTTCATGTGTGTCATCAGTACCTCGTACGCATTGGGTATGATTCGAAACGGTTCGCCCCCAGGATTCCTGATTGTGATTGCAGCATATGTCTGCTCTTCCTGGTGAATGACCTCCGGTTTCTCCTCCACATTCACTGCCATGTCATTTTGTACAATCAGCGCTGCCTCATAACCGTGCATATGAAATACATTGACCTGCTCCTGTGACAGAAATGGAAAATTCCAGCCAATAATTACAGGCTCTGTCATTCCCAGTTCTTCTGCCCATCGCTTCACATGATTGATGGCGTCTGATTCGGGCTCCCGGCTGAACACTGCATACTTTATATAATCGAACGCCTTTACGGTCTCTGTGCGTATGTCCGAGTAGGCATCCTCGTTCAGATTAAAGTCCCCACGCACCAGTTCGTCCATAGTGCAGGAAAACATCGTGCACAGCTCAACTACTTTCTCCATCTCCGGATAAACGATGTCCAGCTCCCATTTTGAGACGGTCTGACGGCTGACATTTAATTTTTCCGCAAGCTCCTCCTGTGTCATCTTGTTTCTCATCTTTCGCAGACACTGCAGATTTTGTCCAAAACTCATATCGTATATTCTCCTTTTCTTTTGATGCAAAACACGTAGCGACTGGTACCTTTGTCGTCATGAGCATATTTTACAGAATAAGAGTTCTCTTTGCAACCAATTTAAACGTTCGTTTTTCCGGATGGGCGCAACCTGAGGTTGCCAGGATTGCGGATTATGACGGATAAGCCCTCCTGTCTGCCATTCCTCTCCGGGAAGGCAGAGCGAAAACCATCATAGAACGCAAGTTCCATCAGCTCACAATCCTGCCGTCCTCAATACGAATTGTCTGATCGGCCAGCTGCGCGATTTCAGGATTATGTGTAATCATAATAATCGTCTGTTGGAATTTCCTGCTTGTCATTTGCAGCAGATGAATCACATTATCGCTGGTCCTGGAATCCAGGTTTCCGGTTGGTTCGTCTGCCAGTACAATATCAGGTTTGGAGGCAAGGGCGCGGGCAATCGCCACACGCTGCTGCTGTCCGCCGGAAAGATTGTTTGGCAGGCTGTAAATTTTCTGTTCCAGTCCCAGCATCCCGACAATTTCCCCGATAAATTTTTTATCTGGTTTTTGTCCATCCATTGCAATAGGGAAAACAATATTTTCCCATACGTTCAGGGTCGGTATCAGATTGTAGTTCTGGAAGATAAAACCGATCCGTCTGCGGCGGAACACGGTAAGCTGCTCCTCTTTCAATCCAGACAGTTCCGTATTGCCAATCGTGACCGTTCCCGATGTCGGGGTGTCAAGACCGCCCAACATATGCAGCAAAGTAGATTTACCCGATCCGGAGGTACCGATAATGGCAACGAACCTTCCAGCCGCAATCTCCAGGTCTACACCGTCCAGCGCATGAACCTGTGTTTCTCCTTTTCCATAGTACTTTTTCAGGTTTCTTGTCTGTAAAATGATATTTTCACTCATGTTCAAATCCTCCTATCCGATTATTCTGCAGCACGCAGTTTTTCAACAATGCTGCCCTTGTTAAATACTTTTAATGCAATCACCGGCAAAATAGCGGCAGCAATCAGAAGCAAAATACACACAATGACGGCGGGAACAAGCGTAAAATGGAACGTGAAATACCAGATTCCGCCAATCAGTATCTTCACCACAGCAAACGCAAGTATCACGGACAGCAGCAGGCCGGCAATACACACGCCAATAGCATAGTAAACACTTTCCCAAATCATCATCCGGGTCAGCTGCTTTGCTGTCATACCAATACTCTGCATGGTTGCAAATTCATGACGCCTTGCCAGAATCGATGTAATGATGGTATTTACTAAGTTCAATACTCCGGCTGCACCAAAGATCATGCCGGTCAGTCCGCCGACAAACCAGAGCATGGTTCGGGTTGTAACAGCATCCCGCCTGGCTTCTTCAGCAGAAGCATAACCCATACCGGGGTCTACATTCGTTACATAGCCTTCTAAAAATGCACTCATGGAATCCTGTTGTCCTTCCTCTACATCAAAAGAATATTTGTAAATAACCGGTTCATCGTAAATCTCGGTGTAAACACAGGTTGGAAGATACAGGAACAAACCATCCTTGCCAACCTCAAACGTTCCGTTGACAGTATATCCGATTTCCATATCGTCACCGTTGAGGGCCGCCTTGGCTAATATAGGCAGTTCCATCACTGGTTCACCGTTTTTGAAAACCGTAATCATGTCGCCCACATTCAGCAGGTCAAAGGCCGGCTTCAAAATGGACGTCCTCCTGTCAGACGGCACCCCCAGCAGTACGCCTTCACCGCCTGCCATCCTCTCGTAAAGCCTGTGCGCATCTGCCTCTCCTTCCTGAATATCCATACGGGCAAGTGCTGCTTCTTCCATGCCATACACATTACAGAGCGCGTGTCCATCATCCCCCAGATTAAAGATAATGCCATCATTAGTCCCCGCATAGTGGATGCCAGTCTTTTCGTCAGTGCCGGTGTAATCAAATTCTACCGGAAAGTCATAGGTCACATTACTGTCATCCAATGTATTTTTATAAATGGCAGAGGCCCCGTATACCCCTGGCTGCGCGTTGACGGCGTCGATCACTTCCTGCCCCAGCCCATGTTCGCGCCGGGTGAACCCTTCCAGAATGTTTTTGCTCAATGCGTTCACTACAGCAAAATCGGTTCGGATGCTGTAGGATACCTGCTTTTCTATGTCCACACTGTCAGCGGCAATCCCGATACAGTTCAGCAGGATAACGCATAGTGACAAAGAAGCCACGATAAAAGCGGAACGGCGCTTATTGCGTCCCAAATTAGACCACGCCAGCCGGAACAGGCTGGTACCAGCAGTGCTTTTCTTCGTGGTTTTTCCGCCTGCAGCTGCCTCCGCATAGCGGAATGCTTCGATCGGCGGGATATTTGCCGCTGCCCATATTGGTTTCCTTGTGGAGAGAAATACCGTAAAAGCAGCCAATACAGCAGCACCCACAAAAATGACCGGAGATGGATTTACATTGACTGCCACATTCTCATAGCTGGATGACAAGGTGCGCATCATATATGGCAACGCCGTTTTTCCAACAAAATAGCCAATCAGTAAGCCCAGAGGAATGCCGACACAGGAAAGCCACAAGGCCTGCAGGTTGATCAATTTCTTTACCTGACGCCTGCTCATACCCACAGTGCGGTATAGACCGTAACGGCGGATCTCCTGCATCACCGCAATGTCAAACACATTGTAAATCAATAAGTATCCGCAAAGAACAAACAGTGCGATTATAACAGCACCCAGCAGAAGCTCCGTTGGCTCCAGTACAGGATTGGTCACTGCATTGACTGCTGCAGATAAATTACCGGAGCTGGCCGCATCCGGGTCGCCGCCCATCTGCCATACCCAATGATCCAGTTTTTCCTGAAGTCCTATTGCGCTTACAGCTACAAAGTCAGAATAATAGGTTCCAGCCATATCCCAATCCTGGTCATAAGTGTACTCGAAAATATCAGGATGCGCATCCCGAAACGCTGTTCCAGCCCACATCATGCTGATTTGCTCGCTAGTGGCTTCAAACCAGCCGGAGACAATCATATCCAGCTGATATTCCCGGCCATGAGCGGTAAAGGCAATGGTGACAACAGCTCCCACCTCCGGCTCCACCCCCAAATCTCTAAGCGCCGCGTCCGAAGTAACAATCTCGTTTTCTGCCTCTGGTACACTGCCGTGGGCGGGCATACAGAATGTCAGATCAGCCTGAACGGGATCCAGCACATCAAACTCGATGTTATGACGAGCCGCATTCGTAAGAAAACCTACCGGCATCCGCAGTCCGTATTCCCGGATAAAAGCCGCATCCGCCAAAGCCTCATACTGCCCGGCAGTCATATTGTGGAAATCACCGTCTGAGCGGCTGCCTTTTAACATCTGCATCGTCAGCGTCACGGATTCTGCCGCTCCCATGCTGATCGTGGTAACCGTAGTAAACAGAATTGTAGTCAGCATAATCGCTAACGCCGCAATCAGATTCCGCATCCTGCCGGCCCGGAAACTGCGCCCGGCAAGAACACCTAACATATTTTTCATTGTATGTTTCTCCTTTCCTGTTTCTGAGAATAAGGATATCACAGCCATGTCACAACTCAGGCACACGAATGTCACAAATTTGTGACAAAAAACAGCGGTAAATCTGTATGAAAGGTTTACCGCTGTCTGGTACGATACATTCTTATTGCACGATTTTTCCATCCTGCAGCCGCACTACCCGATCTGCGAGCTGGGCAAGTTCAGGATTATGGGTGATCACAACCAATGTCTGGTGAAATGTTGCGGCAGTCATTTTGAGCAATCCGGCAACATTTTGTGCTGTTTTCATATCAAAGCTGCCAGTCGGTTCATCGGCCAGGACGATTGAAGGCTTTGTGATCAGGGCACGCGCAATCGCCGCACACTGTTGTGCCCCGCCGGAAAGCATATGTGGGTATGCGTTCAGATAGTTATCCAGTCCCAGCAGATGAACAAGGTTGGGAAAATACGCTGCATCCGGCCGGGCGTCATCGAGTCCCAGCGGAAATACTATATTTTCTCTGATTGTCAATTCAGGTATCAGGTTATATCCCTGAAAAACAAATCCAATCTTTCTGCGCCTGAATACTGTAAGCTGTTCCTCTCCCATTTTTGACAGATTCAGCCCATCCACGATTACGGTTCCTTCATCAGGCTCGTATAACCCGGCAATCGTATTTAACAACGTCGTCTTTCCAGAGCCTGATGCGCCTGCAATGACTGTAAATTTACCTTTTTCTATAGACAGGTTGATTCCATCCAGCGCTTTGACAACCTGTGGGCCCTCCTTGAAATATTTTTTCAGGCGCCTTATTTCCACGATATCCATAATTCCACGATCTCCGTCAGCTTAACAGGAAGACTGAAAAGGTACTTCCTTTGCCCTTTTGTGATTTTACTGTGATATATCCATTCTGCCGGGCAATGATTCCTCTTGCCAGATACAGACCCAGACCGACACCCTGCTCTGCGGCCACTTCCTGCGCCCGATAAAAGCGTTGGAATATGGCATTATAATTTTCCTGATCAATGCCGATCCCTGTATCGCTTATGTCAATTCGGGTGTAAAATTGCCATGGACGGACCAAAATGCTGATCGTACCGCCTTCCGGGGTGTACTTCACTGCGTTATCCAAAATGTTGCCGATGGCTTCCGCCGTCCATTTCGGATCATGCTTCACGGTCAGTTCACTGTCACAATCAGCCAGAAGCTGGATATTTTTCTTTTCTGCTTCTGCCAGTATCATACTCACAGCTTTTGCAATCGTATCACGCAGCCTTGTTTCTTCCAGGTGCAAAACGAAAATCCCAGTCTCCAGCCGGGACATTTTAATCAGTGACTGCATTAGAAACTCAAGCTTGTCAACCTGGACAGCCATTAAGTTCAGAAATTCCTGCTGCCTGTCGCGGGACAGCTCATGCTGGTTCAAAATGCCTGTTATCATCTGAATATTCGCTGTCGGTGTTTTGACCTGATGGGATATATCGCTGACCAGTTCCTGTATCGTCTGCTTGTCCTGTCTGCTCTGCTGCTGTTCTTCTTTCATTTTCTCGTAATATTGCAACAGTTTATTCTGTACCTTTGAGAAAGCTGTTTCTTCATATGGGAAAAAGTTTTTGGGCTCCCGTCCCTCCATCAGAATGTCAACTGTTTCACATATATCATTCGAAAAGTCAGAAAGCTGCCGGCCCTGCCAAAAAGCCCAAAATACCGTTGCAATAAAAGCAGTCCCGCAGAAAACAAATAAAAATCCGCGTATGAGCTCCTGGGGAATATACGGGAAAAAAAGTCCTGTCATTCCGGCACAGAAGGCAAGACCCAAAAGCAGTCTCCGGCAGAATCCTGTCAGGCGCATTTCTTTCATACTGCTTCCCCCGTCCAGACATATCCTATGCCCCGCACTGTCTTGATATATGTATGGGCATCGTCCTCAATTTTGGCTCTTAACCGATTGATCGTGACAGTCAGCGCATGATCGTCAACAAAATTATCCTCAATATCCCAAAGCCGCTCCAACAGCATCTGTCTGGTCAGTATGTTTCCGGCATTCTCTGTCAAGACTCTCAGCAGCTTATACTCATTAGACGTAACAAAGATTTTTTCGTTTCTGCGGACTGCAGTAAGTTTACTGAAATCCAGCGAAAGAAATCCATCGCTCCAACAGTTCATCGTCTGCTGTTCCGATAACTGATTTCTGCGGACTGCAACCTCTATGCGCCGCAGGAGTATTTTCATATTGAACGGTTTTGTAACATAATCCTCTGCGCCGAGATCAAAACCATTCAGAATATCCTGTTCCAGATCATTCGCTGACAGAAATATAACCGGCATCTGTGGGTTTATCTTTTTAATCGCACAGCATAAATCAAAACCATTTCCGTCCGGTAAATTCACATCAAGTATTGCCAGATCAAAATGCTCGCTCTGAATAAGCTGGTACGCCTTTTTGCAATTATAGGCAGCAACCGTCAGGTAATCATTACAATCCAGCTCAAAACATATCGTCGTACTCAGGGTTAAATCGTCCTCAACAACTAACAATTTCATTTATTATGTCCTTTCACTTCTTATCTTATATCTCTGGTCTGCCGGTTTGTCTGCTCCTGTCGCAGAATCTTTTCCATTGTTTTTCCCTTTGCCAATTCGTCAACCAGCTTGTCGAGATATCGGATTTCCTGCATCAGTGGCTCGTCGATGTCCTCCACGCGCACGCCGCATATCGATCCTTTGATAAGTTTTCTATTCGGATTGGGGTTCGGCGCGCTCTGGAAAAAATCACCATAGGCCACTGAATTTTGTACGGCTGCCTCGATCTCCTCTGCGCGATAGCCCGTCAGCCAGCAGATGATCTTGTCCACTTCCTCCTTTGTCCGCCCCTTTTTCTCCGCCTTGGACACAAGCAGCGGATAAATCTTGTCAAAACGCATTGCGTATACCTTTTCAGAGTTCATATGCTTACTCTCCTTTCTGATTTTGCCTCTCTCCTGATTATAAGCAATTTGATTGCAATTGACAATGCTCATGTACGGTATGAAACTGTAGAAAAATAGTATTTCTGTTGCTTTTCACGGGTCAGGAATGCGCTGAACTGCGCATTCCGTGAGAACATGATTCAGGAGTGAGGGGCGATTTTTGCGAAGCAAAACTCTAAATATCGCTCCGAATCGTTACTATGAGCGGCTTCCAAGCCGTGAATAGTAACGTATTTCTTGAAAATTATAGAAAAATCTACGAAACGAGAATTGTCAACGTAGTCTTTTTGCGGTAAACTAAATTATGAAGTAAGGAACTGTCAATAGATAGGGTTTCATGGTATATATGGAACTGTAGGAGGCGGCAAATGATATACGAAATTACAGATACGAACAATGTATCATCACTATTTGACAAATGGGAGGAGACGCTTATCTGGTCCTGCCTGCAGGGGGTAATGGGAAAAATATATGCAGATAATTTGAACACCCCAACAGCAGCAATGGCTATGATCGGAGACTTTACCTTTTTTGCCGGAAAACCCAATACAGAATTCGTATCCTATAAGCCAGACTGGTGTACTCAAAACTTTATGATTATGATACCGCAAAACGAATGCTGGAAAAGTGCAATCATAGATTATTATGGAGAAAAAGCGACCGTCATTTCTCGATATGCAATAAAGAAAGAACCTCACATTTTCGATACAAAGAAATTGGAAAAAACAGTCGCTTCCCTGCCGAAACAATACACCCTAAACATGATTGATGAACGGCTTTATCATATGTGCAAAGCAGAAAGGTGGAGTGCCGATCTCGTATCACAGTTTCCGAATTATGAAAATTACGCTAAATTCGGAATCGGCACCGTAATCTGCAAAGAAAATATTATTATTTCAGGCGCTTCCTCTTATTCCAGATATAAAGAAGGCATCGAAATAGAAATTGATACAAGAGAAGAATACAGGCGCAAAGGACTCGCATATATCTGTGGGGCAAAACTAATATTAGAGTGCTTAAAACAGAATCTATATCCAAGTTGGGACGCGCATAATAAAGGCTCTGTCGCACTGGCTGAAAAATTAGGCTACCATTATAGTCATACCTATACAGCAGTCGAGATACATGATTACTGAGCCGCACAAATATTCTATTTGTGCGGTATTAATCAATAACTGTGTTGGTCGCTGTGCTTTGACTGCATATGAATATTATGTCCTACTGAAATAATAATGTTTTATTTTTTGTATCCAAAATCGCCCTTCTTCCAATAGGAAAAATTGCATGATTGGCTCCATGACCAAAATCGTCGCAATAAGCAACTGGAATATGATACTTTTCGCCAAATCTTTCCAGTACCTCAAACAACAACGGCGAAATTTCATCTGAATAATGTCCAAACAACAAACCCGTTACCTGTTCCATTAATCGGCTTTGTCCTATACAGGTTAAGAACATACTGACATCCTGAACGGATTGAAATTTATCCGATTCTTCAATAAACAATATATAATTCCCGTCTGTCGGATAGGGAAAGAATCTGTTTCCTAAACCTAAAACAAAATTGAGCAAATACCCGCCAACAAGAATTCCTTCGCAGCATCCCGCTGTTATCGTATACCAATCACTGTTTCTAATATAATCGGCCGCTGTTCCCTCAGCCAAATGGGAAATAAATTGTTTTTTGTCGTATTCGCTGATATTATCAAACAATCCCGGCGTCTGGCCATAGTATGTGGTTATGCCAGTTTTAGCATAGATAGCATTCAGTATCGATGTACCGTCACTATAACTCAAAAAAAGCTTCGGAGTCTCTTTTATTCTGTTATAATCTATATCTGGAAGCAAATCCACACTTCCATATCCCCCGCCAAAAAACACCATCTTTACGTTTGTGTCATATATCATTTCGTTCAGATCATCAACACGCTCTGCTACGCTTGCCGTATATTTATAAGTGTCTTTATAAATATTCCTACCGAATTTGACCTGAAATCCCAAACTTTCAATGCCTTTCGCATACTTCTCATAATCATTTTGATTTGCCACCCAGCTTGGCGATATAATCCCAATGGTATCGCCATATTTTAACAAATTCATCTATTTTCTCCTTTAATAAACCTCCAAATTGCCAAACGCTGATTTTTCGCTCCCTCGACTTTGGAATTTTGTGTTCTGCAATAATGCATTCACCATTTGAATAACTTAATCGTGTGTGACTAATCTGAAATGCCCGCTTCTTCATTTGGCTTAGGAACTGTTCATAAATAACTTGTTAATTTGACGCCGTATAAATGTTCAGCTGCAAAGAAGATAATCGCAGGCGTAGCGGGCTACGTCAAGATTATCTGATGCCGCAGATGGACATTTAGACAAGTCAAATTGATGAGTTATTTATGAACAGTTCCTTAGGAGCGTGTGCATAAAAAAACCATGTGTGACAATAATACAGTTGTTATCCTTTTGGACTATCATTTCTATAAATTGTTCTGCACGATAGAGGGTTTCTTTTCTGCATTCCTTTTGTGAATGAATATTAAGATACCATTGTAAGCGTCCCGAAACATTCCAAAATATTAATGGTAACTTTTTATTTGAAGTAACGCTTGCACATAATGGTACTTCATCAAGCAGTTTTGTAGAGATAACGTCTTTTTGACCAAATAACTGACTGGCGGTTTCCCTGCTTCTTTGTAAACTGCTGGTATAAATATCTTGATAAATTATTTGAGGAACATCAGATGACAAAGTCAAAATCGGTGCTTTGTCATACATTTTACAATCTTTGTTAAATTGTTCTGATGTACTCCATTGTCTCCATTGAAAATCCACTTTTCCATGTCTGATAATAATCGCCTGCATATCTAATTCCCCATGAAAATTCCACTCTGTCGTTGTTTTATTATACATCGCTTTCCCCAAAAGCGAAAGCGATTTCTCGTATTTCCCGTTTTTTCTACAGCTCCTAAGTCTGCCGCGTCAATCCCGCAGTAGTCAAAACTTCGTCCGGCTTGACAATGGACGGGGGATTGGATTGGGCGACAAACGAATTGACATGACTGCCATATTTTGTTAGAATATAACAGTAATCGATGCCAATCGAGTGAAAATGCATAATTATATTTGCTGTTTACTGTATAAATTGTCTATTTATTTAATGTTTCAATCTATTTTGTAGTATTTCGTGCAAAATAATCTATTATTTACAACAATTTGCAACTAAAATTGCGAAAATAATACAAAAATACTTAACACTTCTCTCTGTTTATTTCATAGTATCCATCATCAAATGGACCGAGTCTTCCTGCTATGAGGCATGACTCGGTCCGTTACATGCCGGACTATATCATGAACATGCCGGATCTCTGATGTCCGTTTTCATTCTAGCGCTCCTGTCCGGTATGAACTAAGAAAACACAAACACCAAATCCAGTCAGCATTATCCCCGCGCCGATAAAACAGGCTGAAATCCCAATTCTGACAATGTATGCCGATGCAAAGAGAAAGATAATCTCCAGAAAATTTCCAACCATATTTGCAGCGGATAAAATGGACGCCCTTTTATTTTCCTGTCCATACTGATCAATGTATGCATTTTCCATGCTGTCCAGAATGAACGCGGGAACGCTCAGAAACAGAGGTAATATCACCATAATCCCTACAACAACTACTGCCGTATGGGCAAAGGCAAATATCATCATGACAATTCCCGAAAGAATAATAAATCTCAGCATCGCAGCCCAGTAATGAGTGCTTTCTATCCGTTCAAGTATCTTCTCGGCAAGCATCTGAATAGCGGAATAAACAATAATAATCAGGGACATCAGCTCCTCGCGCAATCCACACGCGATCAGCTTATCCACATAAAAGAAATTAATCAGCAGAAATCCAAGTGAAAATCCTGCTGCCAGAACGACCATCAGAAGCATGCGGGCATCGGCAAAAATAGCCATAACACCTGCATCGCCGCTTTTCCCTGTCACTCCGGCTTTTGATGTGCTGCTGGCTTCCGCTCCCGCATCGGAATGCGTTGTCTCTGGTTCCCGTTCAATCCCTGCCACACAAGGGATTCCAACACCGCAGGATATGATCGTGGCAATAATGAGCACACGGATTCCCCCGAAATGATAAAACAACACATAGAGCAGCGTGCTGACAATAAATCCAGCTGTGCCAAAATTCGCCACATGCGCCATTTTTACAGCGTACCGGTTGTCCTGATACACACTGTATAGATACGCCTCCTGTGTTCCAGACAGGAAACACGCTGCAAATCCCTCAACGACCGCCTCTGTCACAAAGAGCACATAGCTGCCCCGGATAAAAGCAGCGAGCAGAAAAACTTTCGCCAGAAATTGTGTGACCTGTGCCAGTATCATTGTGTTTTTGTATCCGAATTTGTCTGTTATCACTCCCGTCGGAATTTCAAACACAAACACCGTAAGCGACAAAATCGCCTGCAGCACAAAAAACTGCGCTGTCGTCACGCCCGCATTTGTCCGCACAAGCAGCGCAACCGGTGCATAAAAAACGAGACCGTTCAAAAACGACAGGATATCAAGTCTGTCTATATTCACTTTTTTCATCTAAAACTCCTATCATGCAAAATCCGAACAGTCACTGACCCGTATCCCATTCAGATTTTTGCTGTCAAAACTACGCTGCCATATCAAGAATATATGTTCTGCATAATATGCAGCAGCTTTCAACTGTACAGATTTTGATGACAGGCTTTAAGATGGACTGCTGCCATCCTCTTTTTGAAAACGCTCAATCATACACTGGTGCTCCTTTGTCTTTTTGTCGTAGGTGATGCCTGTTAGAAGAATTTCACCGGAATAATCCTTCAGGGATTCCGGGTAAGCGCGCTCTTTGATCTGCGTGATGGCTGTCTGGGCGCTCTGGTTCCATTTGAGCTCCACAACCACGACAGGTCTGTTCGGGTGTCTGGCAAGCGGCAGATAAACGATATCCGCAAACCCTTTCCCACAAGGGAACTCCCTCACAGGTCTGTGATAATACTTGAAAAAAGCAAGCAGTGCCACTGTGATCGTGCAGCTCAGCGAGTTCTCGTCATTGTATTCAATGCTGGAGATAAAATCGCTGTGTACTTCCTGTATCAGTCTGGCCGTCGCACTTTCGTCCATGGTGAGGACCGCCTCCGCAATGCTTTCCGAAAGTTTCATGAACTTTGACAGATTGTCCCCCGTCTGATTTTCCATATATTTGTAAAAAACGTTCTGAATTTCCTTGTTCGGCACATACGCCTCCTGCGAAACCTTGTCATATGCGAAATAGCCCAGATGAATCAGGGTTGTGATAACCTGGTCCTTATCCGTAAAGGTATGCATATCGTTCCTGCATCCTGCCACATTGACATGGATTCTGCTGCCTGACAGCATCTCAATCACTGCCTCGCGGAGCCCGTCGAAATTCCGGTTGATCAGCTCCCCGATATCTTCATAAGTTCCAGTATCTGTCCAGAACTGTCCGAAATCGTCCTCCGCGATGGCGCGCACTACCGACAGCGGATTGTAGACTGCCCTACCATTGATATTGTAGCCGTTGTACCATTCCTTCATCTTCTGGAAATCGACGTGATATTTTTCACACAGCCATGCAGCCTCCGCTTCCGTAAACCCAATAAAGTCTCCCAGGTCTTTCGGGCGAATCATTGTGTACTCGTGGAAATTGTTGACCGCAGACTGCCCCTTTGTGCGAACCATCGGCAGAATACCGGTGAGGTATGCAAGGCGGATATAAGTCTTGGCGTCACTATTCTTAAACAATCCACGCAAAAATCCGATATAATCCAACTGTTCTTTGCTGTTTTTATCAAGCTCCCGAATAGGATAATCCCACTCATCAAAAATAATGACAAACTGATTTTCAGTCTCATTATTTATGATCGACAACGCACCCATCAAAGACGTATCATCAACTAAAAGCTCTGGATACGCCTCCTGCAATTCCTTTACAATATTTTTCTGGATAAATTGATTCGGATCTATGCCAGTGCCTGCCGCCTCAACAAACTGCGCCTGAATATCCACAAATATCGTGTCATACTGATTCATACTTTTAAGAAACAATTCAGTTTTCGCACATTTTAACGGCTCAAACAGACTTCTCGAATCCACTCCCCTGCTGAAATAGGCAGTCATCATATCTGCAGTTACCGATTTGCCAAACCTGCGCGGCCTGCTGCTGCAGATAAATTTTTCGTCAGCGTCTTTTTCCAACAGAACATTCAGCATATCCGTCTTATCAATAAAATACTTTGTCCGGGAAAATTCCGCAAATTTCTGGTTTCCTTTATTCAAAAATCTTCCCACAAAGTCACCTCCCGCATCGCTATCTCTAATGTCAGTCTAACATTGAATCCTGCTTTCGTCAATCAACAGAAAACACTGCCAGTGCCACACTATTCCGAACCAAAGACCAAAAGACAAGCATTATGGAAATGTGCATAACAGGCT
>CAMWXA010000056.1 GCA_947178035.1 uncultured Lachnospiraceae bacterium
TGACAGTATTTTTTGAAGAACCCTTTTGGGTGGGAGTGTTTGAACGTGTATCAGAAGGAAAGTTATCTGTGTGTAAGGTTACGTTTGGGGCAGAACCAAAAGACTATGAGGTTTGTGATTTTGTTTTGAAGAATTACTATCGGCTACGATTTAGTCCGGCTGTGGCAACTGATGTAAAAGAAGTTGGTCGCAATCCTAAACGGGTACAGCGAGAAGTACGGAAGCAAGTACAGAATACCGGGATAGGAACAAAATCGCAACAGGCTTTGAAATTGCAGCAGGACCAGTTGAAAACTGAACGAAAGACTGTGAGTCGGGAACGACGAGAAGCGGAGAAACAGCGGCAGTTTGAATTGAAACAGCAGAAAAGGAAAGAGAAGCATAGGGGTAGATAATATTGCTCTTGGTATTCCCATTGAGATTGATTTGAGAAATGGGTATGCTAATCTTTCTGCTTTGGAACAGGAGATTAAAGGAGAAGTTGTTACTGAGCAGATTTAAAAATCAATAGATATCAATCAAAACGAGGACCTTGAGAGATCACACTTTCAAGGTCCTCTTCTTTTCCTTATTCTTCCCTAACCCAGATAAACCGGAAAAGATATCCCCGGATGGAGTCATGCCGAAGGCATGACCGG
Organism: uncultured Lachnospiraceae bacterium; assembly: GCA_947178035.1. Classification (GTDB taxonomy): domain Bacteria; phylum Bacillota; class Clostridia; order Lachnospirales; family Lachnospiraceae; genus COE1. The sequence continues at coordinate 639 of CAMWXA010000056.1, forward strand.
ATACCTGAATGCCAACAACATCCGTATTTTTGATTTCTCAAATTTCTCCCAGCCCCTTACGGAACAGATCCGTGCAAACGCACAACGCATCGCAGATGAAAACGGCATTGAAATCGAGTTTATCCGTAAGCTGCGGGCTTTCCGCAAAGATGACCGGATCCAGGAAATCATCCAGAAAACCGGAAAAACACAAGGGCTGGTCCACATCTTTTCTGCCCCCGACAGTTCAAAATCAAAAATCTGTATATTTTCTGCAAGCCGTGACTTATCAGGCGGGAAACAGGATGTGTGATTTTTCTACGGGGAAGAAAAGGGTTTATGTACTCGGAACCAGCCTTCCGAATGAGATTTTTCAGGTGTTTGGTATTTTCCGGTGCGCCTGCTGGGAGGGAGGCGGAAGCTGACGGAGGTTTCCGACAGTGAACTTCCAAGGGATACTGATCCTGTGACACGGGCTGCATACGGATACCTGTCCCAGATTGAAAATGATAAATCGCTGATTGTGATACATCTTGTGAATGACAGCAGCCGGAAAGTGGCATATCTGCTTAAGCGCAAAGGGAAAAATGTACATACAGTGACGATTCCGCCAATCAAAAAGGAGAGCACAGTAGCAGAATGGAAATGACAGATGGAAATTTTGGTGGAGAAGTTATCTGCTTATACTGGAAAGAGTTATTCAGAACGAAAACTGAAAAAAGCTGGAAAAGTGGCTGCTGAGGCGAAAAAGCAGCTTCGTCTTCGTAAGAAACCCAATTTATTTTTATAAGCATCGAAATGGATATTGATTTTTTGAAGAGAAAGCAGTAAAATCAACACAGTACTAAATTGGAGGATCAAACATAGGCAAAAAGACAATAATTACTACCTTATGTGGGTATACTGTGCTGGATGAAAAAATGGCAGGAACATTTCATATTGCTGTCGGCGCAAATAAAGCATCTGACCACATTGATTTTGTTGGATATGGAGACATTGAGGTTATCATATGATTGAGCAGAAAGTATCGAAGCTAAACAGCTATTTTGATAAACAAATTTCATTATGCGAAGACTGCAATAAAAAAATGCTGGCCGATGATCGTACTGATGAGGCTGCTTTTGAAAAGGTAAAAGCAAACGTCTATGATATTTTCCGCACAATACTTTCTGCTGCGGTTAAGACCAGCAAGGGTGACTCCGAAGCAGTAAAACGTTTTTTCACACTAAAAATCAAGCAGATTCCTTCAAATTGGGCAACCGCCTACAATAAGGCCAAACAGCATAACGATACGGTTAAAATGCAGATTGAGCAAATCAAACTTGACACCGTTGGTGATATAAGGGAAATGTTTGCAACGATTTGGGAGGGAGAAGAATGACAGAGGCTGAGGCAATATGTTTGTTTAAGTGCTTGTCTGATAAGTCTCGACTACAGATTTTGAAGTCACTTGCAATCGAAGATATGTATGTAGAACGACTGGCTGAAAGGTTGGGTATTACTGCGCCTACGGTGTCTTTTCATCTCAAAAAGCTAGCGGATGCCGGAGCAGTTACTTCCTACAAAAGTCAGTACTACATGATGTACTCTCTCAAAAAGGAAATTTTTGAAACAAGCATAATGGAAATTTTGCAAGAGAAGTCTGACGAAGCAGAGGCTCAAGCCCGGCGTGATGCAGAATACCGTCAAAGGGTGATTAACACATTCTTTGAATATGGTAAACTGAAGTCCATCCCTGCCCAGCAGAAAAAGGAGCGTATCGTTCTGGAAGTCATTGCTCAGGCATTTGAATTTGACCGTATCTACTCTGAGCGGGAGGTAAATATTATTATTGCGGATTTTCATGATGATTTCTGCACAATCCGTAGGGATATGATTGGCGAACAGCTTTTGGATCGTGATGCAAAAGGATATTGGCGTGTTAAGCCAGAATGTTAGGAGAAATGAAATGGTTATTGGAGTTATTGGTGAAAGCTGCACGGGTAAGTCTACCCTTGCGGATAAGATGAAATGTCTGCTTAATGCAGAAGTTTATACAGGAAAGGATTACTTGCGTCTCGCAAAGAATGAAGCTATTGCAAAAAAACTCTTTCAGAAGAAACTGGATGAGGCTGTTTCTGGCCAAAACATTATTTATGTGATTTCTGAAAAAGAGCATTTGCCGCTCCTGCCAGAAAAAGCTTTTAGGGTCCTTGTCACAGCAGATTTGGATACAATTAAAGAAAGGTTTGCGCAACGAATGAGGGGTAATCTTCCTGCCTCCGTAGCAGTTATGCTGGAAAGAAAGCACAGCTGTTTCGATAATGAGGCGCATGACATTCATGTAGTATCTGGTCAAGATGATTTAGATGAAGTATGTGTTTCTATCAAGAGCATGATAAATGCACTATAAGAGAATATCCGCCTTGAGACAAATTATCCCAATGAACAAGAATTATGGAGTGATTCTATATGAGTGATGAATGGATACTATGTCCTGTCTGCGGGAATGAGAAGTCGCTCGTAATCCTAAACGGGTGCAGCGTGAAGCGCGGAAGCAGGTACAAAATATCGGTGTAGGAGCAAAAGCACAACAAGCTTTGAAATTACAGCAGGAGCAGTTGAAAACTGAACGCAGGATTGTGAGCCGGGAATGACGTGAAGAGTTTGAACTGAAACTATTTTTTTCTTTGGAAGGACTGCTGGAAATCTGATTGTGTTTCGGCTGCCGGATGGGTATAATATGAATAAGGAAAGGGAGATGCGTATGCAGAAAAAGGCACTGGATTATGACAATGTATAGAGTATAATATTGCGGTAGACGATAGAATAAGAGAGGATGTGAGCGCCATACGATTGTGCTATTTTACTTGTTATAGCTGGCAGGGAATAGTGGGTTTGTGGGAAGGACGAAAAGGGGTGATGCTTTGTTTGCGCAAGTACAGGCGGGGAAAGAAAAGAGTGATAGAAGTTTAAACAAATTAAAGCAGATAGGGAAAGTGCGGGATGTCGGTTCTATCGAGAATTCGAAGCGGTCACTGCAGATGGAGGAAAGGCTTCCGTATACGGAAACTGCATATTATGGTCAAAGAATAACGAACAGGCGCCAGTCATATTACTATCAGGAGGAGCTGTCCGGAGAGGATAATGCGCCAATCCAATGCCGGAAAAGCGATTTTTATAGAGGAGGAGCAGAATTAGAACATAAAGGCAATTGTGCAGAACTTGAGTTTGGTTTTGAAGGCGCTGAGAAGTGGCCTCCTGATCTGCTGCGTGAGGGGATCAAGGGCGTGAGCTTTGATCACGTTATGGTTAATGAGAATAAAATCGGGCTTCATGGGGCTGATTGGAACTTAACGGTAGAATTGATGGGATTTAATCCCGCCTCAATAGAATCAGCGCAAAAGACTGCTATTACGTTGGAATTGATTGTCGGCGGTCCAACCGGAACAAAATTAAGCGAACTGCCGAAAGCAGCGGAGAAAGCCGCTGAGGAGATCAAAAAAATGGATGGACATGGGGGGAAAGAGCTGATATTTGCATTTAACGAGAAGGTATTTCAGACAGTTGCAGATAATATTATCCGGCATTATGAGTCTCAGGCTGAGGGAAAAATGAAAGTGATAAAAGAAATGTATCCGGCTTTGTACAGTGAATATCAATGCGCGGCAAGTAGATTTATCACATCCCATCAAAAAGGGGATGATACGGAGACGTGTATATCGTCGACTGCTCCGCCATTGCCACCAACGTTAGAACAGCGGTCACAGACGGAATCACACGGATTATTGAGCTCGAAAAAAAGCGATCAGGATATGGGCGATCTGGAGAAGGGGTTGGAAATGTTAAGGCTGGTCGCCGAGGATCTGAAAAAGAATCAAAAAGTGGAAATGTTAAAGAAAAGCAAGTTCTCAATGGCAGCCAAAGTGAAGCTTCCGACAGGAGCGTTATCGGGAGTGGATTGGGGACTGCAGGTCACTATGGGTATTCCGGTTACAGACATTCCGGGCATGATCGAAAAGCTGTTGGAATTAACTGGCACAACGAGAGCGTTTTCAGACACGGAAAGCAACCATACCGTTTCTGAGGAGATGCTGAGACATAAGTTACAGAGCCATAATTATCAGAAGGCATATGACCATTACCTGAAAGGGCTGGCTGAGATCATCAGTGCCTACCGGCGCGGGTTAGCGTGCGCAGAAAGCGCAGGACCAAAGCATAGTATGCGTCTTGTGAATAAAAATCCGCTTGATAAGATTATTTTGAATATGGAGGCGGTGGGTACGTCGGAAGAGAGGCAGGCAATTTTAGAAACATGTGTGGACATGATTTCCTATAACAACGAGAATTTAGAATGGAATTGGGAAGGCGCCAAACTTTCTGTAAAAGATTGGAGCCAAAAGATGAAAGGAGAATCACCAGTCGATTTGGTGTCCGTTTATGATAGGGCATACAGGCATGGACAGATTGGGCAGCTTTCGGAACTGAATGAGGCAGGGATGTGGCAGGTGCCTGTTTTTGAGTTCCGGGAACTTTCTTCAATTAAATTGGACCAATTAAGGCCATTGTTTGAGCAAGTGGTAAAATACTTCTCAGAATCACAAACCTGTTTTTGATTTGGGTGTGTCAGATTAAGGTTACTGTTCACGGGTCAGGAATGCGCTGGACTGCGCATTCCGTGAGAAAATGTACAGCTTGAAAAGCAAAAATCCATTTGCGTACGAACGAAGTTCGTATTGCAATTTTTGCATGGATTTTTGCCTGTTACTGGAACGGAGTGAATAGTAACTTTCTGGCAGGAATGCGGATTGTAACATTTGATGCGTTCTATTGTATTGTTTTTTGCTGTGTGCTATCATAGAAAAAAGGAAACAAACCGTAAGATGGAGGATTTTTAGATTGAAGAAAATAAAGTGGAAATGGAAACAGGCAGCTGCATTGGCTCTGGCAGCCAGTATGCTAGGCGGTTGTGCAGTGCAAAAAACAGAGGAAAACAGGACAGATCTTGGAGGGACGGAGCAGAGTGCGGACAAGATATCATCAGCAGAACAGACGGATGAAGGTGCGTCATTGGAGACGGGAGAACAACAAAATGTTCTGTATGCAGGTGGGCGTCCGCAGCTGATACAGACAGCTGTGCAAAGTGATGTCGTCAATGTGACGCCCAGCGCAGCGCCCTATACAGTGGACGCAGACCTTGGGAATATCGAAAACCTGTGGCAGTTTTATGTATTGCAGAACAATCAGGAGATGGCGGATAAGCTGGCAAAGAACGGCTTTGTGGTGTGCGGCAGCGCCGGGGCGGAGTTTTTTGAAATTTATGAGATCAACAGATATGAAATGATTCCGAGTTTTGTGACAGTCGATTCGCTGATGCACACATATCACCTTTATTTTGCGTACCTGCTCAAAAATATCGAGAAAAATTATCTGTCGGAAAGTGTGGCCGCGCTGGGCAGACGAATGCTCGACGACAGCACTGCCCAGTATGAGCAGTTAAAGGGCAGCGAGTGGGAGGAAGCGGCAAAGCGGAATGTGGCATTTTTTACAGTTGGCCTGAAACTGCTGGATGACAGTGCGGCGGTGAATGGAGACGTGGCGGAGATCGTGGCGTATGAGCTTGATCATATCAGCAGCGCGGAGGGCATTGCGGCATCGCAGATCACCACAGAATATGAGGATTATTCGCAGTATATTCCGCGCGGATATTACGAGGGTGACGAGCATCTGGAGCGTTATTTCAGGGCGATGATGTGGTATGGGCGGATTCATTTCACGCAGGAAGCGGAGGATATGGACAGAAGCGCGCTTCTGATCACAAAAGCACTCACGGACGACGCGGAAGCCTATCGTCTGTGGGAATCGGTCTATGCGGTGACTTCCTTCTTTGCAGGTGCGAGTGATGATCTTGGCGTGTGCGAGTATGCACCGGTCATGAAAAAGGCATACGGCGATGATTTTGCAGTCAGTGATTTGGCGGGAAATGCAGAAGCGTTTTTGCAGTTTCACGATGCGACAGCAAATCTCCCCGCGCCGCAGATTAACTCGATACCGATCGGGGAGAACGAGGAGAATGTGATTCCCGGGTTCCGGTTTATGGGACAGCGCTTTACGATAGATGCGGCGGTGATGCAGCGGCTGATTTATCAGAATGTACAGAGAAACAGCGCGGGAGAGAAGCGGATGCTTCCAGACACACTCGATGTGCCGGCAGCGCTCGGCAGTGATATGGCACTTGCAATCCTTGAGGAAAAGGGAGCGGCAGACTATGAAGGATATATGGAAAATATGTCAAAGCTCAGGGAAGGGCTGGCGCAGGACAATCCGACGCTGTGGTCTGCAAGTCTCTATGCAGGCTGGCTCAACACGCTCCGCCCGCTGCTTGAGGTGAAAGGCGACGGGTATCCCGTGTTCATGCAGAACGAGGAGTGGACCAAGAAGAATCTTGAGTGTTTTGCCGGAAGCTATGCGGAGTTAAAGCATGACACGATACTGTACGCAAAGCAGGTGATCGCAGAGATGGGCGGCGGCATGGAGCAGGAGCCTGACGACAGGGGATACGTCGAGCCGGAGCCGCTTGTGTATGAGCGTTTTGCAGCGCTTTCCAGCCAGACAGCGGAGGGACTCAAAAAGTATGGTATGCTTGCCGCGTCGGATGAAGAGAACCTATCGCGTCTGTGTGAGATTGCGGAGCAGCTGCTTGTGATTTCCAACAAGGAGCTTCAGGACGAAGTTCTGACAGACGGGGAATATGAGTTTATCAGAAGTTATGGCGGGAACATTGAGCATTTCTGGTATGAGGCGGCGAAGGATATGTTTGGCGACGAGTATTTCGACACGCCTGAATATCCGGCGGCGATCGTCGCAGATATCGCGACTGATCCTGACAATGGGTTGGCGCTTGAGGTTGCGACTGGAAATCCTTCTGAGATTTATGTGGTGGTCAGCGTTGACGGGATAATCAAGGTCGCAAGGGGAAGTGCCTATTCGTTTTATCAGTTCCCATGGCCGTCGGGCGACAGACTGACCGACACAAAGTGGCGTCAGATGATGGGAATCCAGGCGGACGAGAATGGAAACTACAATTATGACAAACCGGTTCAGAGACCAGACTGGACGGAGAGTTACCGATACCAGTATGAATGGGAGTAAGAAGATTATTATTGTGGCGCTGGCAGCGGTCAGCGCCGCTGTTCTCCTGTCAGGCGTGGGGGTGTATTTGAGTACTGGAATACCATCCTGGGTGATATGGGAGGACAGTGTCTTTTGTGATTCGACAGGAAAGTATGATATTGAATTAAACAACAAGACAGTCAGCGTGAAATACGATATGAACGACAAAAGCGACACAACTGTCAGAAATGACACAAGTGTCGAAAGTGCCATGAATGGCAAAAATGACACAAGTGTCGAAAGTGACACGAATGTCAGAAATGACACAACTGTCATCTGGACATCTCCGGCAGAAGTTAAAGTGCAAAAAGTACTGTCGTGTGATATCGACAACGACAAAACAGACGAGCTGGTCCTTCTGTGCTGGAAGCAGGGACGGTATGGAGCGCACAAGCCATTCTGGGTGGAAAAGGACGAGGATACATGGTCACAGCACCTGTTTGTATATGAATATAATGCTGACCAAATCAGTCCCAAATGGATGTCCTCATACATGGGACAGGATGTTGCGGATATCACTTCCAATGGAAAGGAAGCGCCGTACATGCGTCTGTGGTTTCGCGCTCCAGACGATCAGATGACCAGCTGGATGTGGGATTCGTGGGGGTTTAAGAAGGAAGAGACAAAGATTACTTTCACAGCGTTTGGGGATATTCTGGCGCACGAACCGATTTACAAGTATGGCCTGCAAAATGACGAGTCCTTTGGTTTCCTGTTTGAAAAGATGCAGGATATCATTTCGGACAGCGATGTCGCCGTCATTAATCAGGAGACACCGCTGACAGATGACCCCGCCATGGTGAGCGACTATCCCCGGTTTGGCACGCCGGTGAACGTGGGGCAGGCGATTGTGGATGCAGGCTTTGACGCAGTCACCTGTGCGACCAACCACGCGCTCGACAGAGGGGCGGAGGGAGTCACTTTTACAAAGCGCTTCTTTGATGAAAATCAGGTAACATGCCTCGGAATACAGACGGCGGATGAAAAAGAGGACAAACCATATGCAGTGATTCGGAGAAACGGTGTCAGCTTTGCGTTATTGAACTACACCTATGGCACGAACGGAATCCGTGTTCCAGAGGAGAATCCGAATATGGTACATTTGTTTTCAGACGAAGGAAAGATGCAAAAGGATATTGCGCAGGCGAAGTCCGAGGCGGATTTTGTCATTGTGTTTGCGCATTGGGGAACAGAGTATTCAAAGGAGCCGGACGAATTTCAGCGGAAGTGGACGCAGGTATTTCTGGAGAGTGGTGTGGATGTTGTGGTCGGCACGCATCCGCATGTGCTGCAGCCTTATGAGATGCTCACAGATGACAGCGGACACCAGATGCTCGTCTACTATTCCCTTGGAAATTACATCAGCGCCCAGCCGGAAATGAGCTGCACGAAGGGCGGCATGGCGGAGTTTAGCGTGTCGCTGACGCCGGAGGGATATGAGATCACGGAGTACGATTTGCAGCCTTTGACGATTACATGGCAGCAGAACGGCAGATACACAGTTGGGTTATAGCCGGTGGGACGCGGGAAAACATACACATGAAACAAATGCATGGCAGGGCACGAATGGCTGACTGGGTGCCTGCTTTCAGTGGTTTTGAGCGTGCCGCAATATGGAAGTACAAATAATTTACAAAGTTACATTGAGAACGATAATGAGAAAAGGAGGCCAATCAATGAAGAAACATATCGTAACAGCATTTATAGCCGCCGCGATGCTAAGTTCATGCGGCAAAAAGGAAGCGAACGAGAATCTGGAGTTTCCCAGGACGACATGGGATATGAGCATGGAGGAAGCCATGGATGCGTGGGGCGTCACAGAGGAAACAGTCAAGGACTATGATCGCGATGACGTATTTGTGATAGAGGGATATGAGCTGTTTGGCGAAGAGACGGAATCCATCCAATTCCAGTATTATGATTTTGAAGGAAATGGAGAGCCGAAATTAATGCAGGTGTTTGTCACTTACCCTTCGGATGCGGATATGGATCATGTGTCAGCAGAAATGCAGAAGGTGTATGGTGAACCAGATCCTGACGTGACGTTCTATTATCCTTATTCTGCGTTGGACACCTTAATGCCTTATAAGACGAAAGATTTGGACAGCGCGACCAGTTGGGCGCTTGGGAGTGTGGCGGAGGTAATTCCGACAGACGAACAGAAAGATTACAGAGAACCCTGGGAATTTTACCAATATGGTTTGAATGAGGAAAATTGGGATCAGTTCATACAGGATTCCCGGCTGATCAGGATTTCTTTGATCACGGACGGGGGATGGAACCGCGTGGAATTCAATTCCTCAAATAAATGGATCTGTGAGGCGATCCAAAAACAGCTCTCCGAGGGGAAGTAAGGACAACCGTCATGCCATTAAAAAAGAGAATACCCAAAGATTTTTACAAGTTATTCCGCACCAGAAACATGGATGCCTACATGATGTTTCTGACCGCGGTCTACGATGAAAGCAATGCGGTTTACACAGCGTCCGGACTGACAATCGAGGAAGGGCAGTCGATTATCGGCGAGACGATCAGCGGGATGCAGATCGAGTGGATGGAAGATGTCGAGGAGACACAGAGTCCGGCGGGAAATGCAGTTTTTGAGACGGCGGGAACGCCCTCCGCGATTCTGAATACGCTGATTGGCTGGGGCTGGATGCGGAGCGATTATGATGAACGGCTGAATACTTACATTCTGTCATTTCCAGAGTACAGCCAGCTCTACGTGGAGCTTTTCAAAAAACTGCAGAGCGAGGATGACAGCAGGGAGCGGGAAAGCATTCTCTCTGTTTACAGTGCGCTGTACACCTACCAGTCGGATCAGGAAAAAAACAACGAAATATTAAAAAGTGCGCTGCACACGTCCAAAAATCTTGAGCTGCTGCTGTCCAGTATGCAGAACGGTATGCGCACCTATTTTGACAAGCTTTCCAGGAGTAAAAATTTCATCGAAATACAGCAGGTGCTGGTGAATGAGATCAACAACAGCGACAGCGAGAAGTATGCCATTCTCACAACCACAGACAGCTTTTACCGCTATAAGGAATCCGTGAAGGAGCTGATCAGCCAGATTTTGAACGAGAATGACAGACAAAAAACAGAGCTGAGAAACGCCATGAACCAGTGTGAAAAGAATACTGCTGCATATCTGCGTGCCCAAAAGGCAGTAACGTACAATGAGGAGGCCGATGAGCTTGTGTACAAAATCGAGCGGGAATTTGACTTAATTGAACGCAAATATAACAAGCTTGTGGAGCAGAAGGCGATCTTTGCAAAGCGCGCGCTCGCCAGAATCCAGTACATTTTTCAGGAGGGATCGGCAAAGGAGGACAGTGTACTCCGGCTGATTCAGATGATTGACAGGAGCAGCGACCCAGATGCCATACTGGACGGCGTGCGCGCTAAAATCGGTCTGACAGCGCCGTTTAAAATGTTTGACGACAACAGTATGTACAGACGGCGCGACAGTTCGGAAAACCGGTTCGAGCCCTTGGCAATTGAGAGGGAGGAGGAGACAGACAATACCGCAATCACGGATTTTGTGCCAAAGCCGCTGTACACGAAAAAGCAGCTGAAGGCATTCTGCGATAAGAATGTGAGAGACGGCGTGTTCCAGACCACCGACGACACGGTGCAGTCCGTTGCGGATTTGGAGAAAATGATCTTTTTGTGGCAGGATATCGTGGGAAAGCAGGACGGGCAGGATTATGTGAAACTCGGTGAGGAACTTCACAGTGAGAACGGTTTTGCGTTTACGGAACTGAGCATCGATTTAAAAAACGGAGGATTGGATGATTAGATACATAGAGGAGCTGTCGCCTGGTGAGGCGGCAGGAATCAAGAAGACGATACAGGATCTGTTCCGGCAGACCTGTATTTTGCAGGTAAAATGTGATCCGGTGACGCTGGTGCAGCGGGACAATCCGCGATACCGCATCTGCGCAAACCACAGGGAATTTATCGCGGATTATCTGTCGGTGCTTGACTGTGAACTGGTACATGACCCGCATGAGCACATTTTCCGCATCAGGGGCGAGGGGATGCCGACGGACAGACTGACGCTGACCGGCACGCGCATCCTGCTCATTCTGAAAGTGATCTACAGGGATAAGATTATGGGGGAAGGGCTGAATGCGACCGTTACGAGTCTGGAGGAAATCAGGGAAGTCGGCCGCAGCACCAACCTGCTTGCACGAAAGCTGACCGTACAGGAATGGCAGGACGCGCTGGCGATGCTGAAAACGCACCAGATCATAGAACTTCCGGGAGCAATCGGCAGTCTCGAGGATGATTCACCGATTTACATATACAGCACGATCAACATTTTCTGCGCATCGGCGGATATCAATGAGCTGGTGAAAAATTATGCGGATGCAGTGGAAGATGCGGAGGAGTCAGAGGAGTTTACAAGTGAAGAAAGCGAAGAAAATATTTACGAGAATGTGTCTCAATAACTGGGGCGGAATCACGCATCAGGTGCTGACATTCCACGAGTATGTCAACCTGTTCAGCGGGATGAGCGGGTCCGGAAAGTCGACAGTGATGGACGCAATACAGGTTATTTTGTACGGAAGTATTTCGTCCAGCTTCCTGAATAAGGCGGCGGACGATGCCAGGAATAAGCGGAGTGTGCTGAGTTATCTTAAGGGAGAGCAGAAAGACGGCACAGCCAACCGCGGCGGGAGTGATTTCTGTTCAAACATTGTGCTTGAAATTATAGACACGGGAAGTCATCTGAGCAGCTGTGTGGGGCTGGCTTTCGAGGTCCGGAAAAACGATTCTGAAATCAAGAAAATGATGTATTTCAGCCATGCAGGAAAGATGCCGGATTCGGGGTATCTTACCCAGGAGGGCTGTCCGTACACCAATCAGGAAATCCGAAAACTTGTGGAGGAGCGCGCAAACAGTGCAGAAAACAGGGGAAGGGACATCAACCGCATCTATCCGTCAAAGGAAGCGTACACGAACGCGCTCTATGATTCCCTGTTGGGTTATATAGATGGCAAGCGTTTTACCGTGATGGAAAAGAGCGCCATCGCGCTCAAAATGACAGACGGCACAGGTCAGTTTATCAAGGATTACATGTTTCCGAAAAACGACGGGGATATCATCGGCAAAATCAGCGAGCAGCTGGGTTCCTACCGCGATATTCAGGAAAAAATCAAGGATATGCGCCATAGAATCGAACTTTTGGGAGAAGTGCAGGAGGCTGGAAAACGAAAGTCAGCAGTCAGCACCGACATCATTCGTTCGCGTGCAATGATACGGTGCACGGAGGTCATGGAGCTTCAGGATAAGATTGCCGCAGACGAGGAGGGAATCCAAACTGCCGCGGAGGAATTAGTGCGCCTGGAGATGGAGAAGACAAAACTTGATGCGGAGATGGAGGAAATCGAGAAGGAACTGATTCAGGTATCTGCGGATCTGCAGTCGAGTGATTTGGGGGTGAAGGAGAGCCAGCTCGAAGAACTTATAACGCTTCAGAAAATGTATGCGGCGGACAGTGAACAGTGGCGGAAAGTTGCGCAGGGGCTGAGAAAATGGGAGGAAGATACGGTCATTACGGATTATGTCAGCAATCCCATGCTCAACAAGATCGAAGATTTCTGCCGGGGAAAGGTTGATGCAGAACTGTGTGAAAGTCTCAAAAAAAGCATACAGGATGCGCGCGAAAATATTGATGAGGTGCTCGAGGAGTACAATGAGCAGCGCAGGGAGCTTGAAAAAGAAATCAAGGAACTGAGCCGTCTGGTAGATGATCTGCAAAACGACAGAAAACCTTATCCGGCAGTGCTGAGAGAAGCGCGGGCGGCGTTGGAGCGCAGACTGACAGACCGTTACGGGCGTTTGATTAAAGTGAATATTTTTGCCGATTTGTTCAATGTAGAGGACGCGGAGTGGAAGGACGCCGTCGAGGGCAGAATGGGCAGACTGAAGCTGTCGCTTGTGACCGAGCCCAAATACGCCCATGATGCGGCAGCCCTTTTTCGCGGGATGAAAAAGTATGAGGAGGTCGACCTGATCAATACAGATGCCATCGCAAAACAGAACAGTTCTGTCGAGGACAACTCCCTCTACGAGGCGGTGCAGACAGAGATTCCATACATTGACGCATGTCTGAAACGGTATCTGGGGCGAATCCAGAAATGTCATACCGTGGAGGAATTGGAGCGCGTCCGCGACGGCGTCACGCCGGACTGCTATTCGTACAGCAATTTTATCTTCCGCCATCTCCGCAAAAATGATTATGAGAAATACGCATGCATCGGGACAAAGGTGTCAAAGACAAAACTTGCAGAATATCAGGAGAATCTGCTTAGACAGGAGACGGAGTGCGCAGAACACAGGCGGCGGATTGAGAGTCTGAAGGCGGCAGCAGGTTTTGAACGTCTGGACAATGACGCGGCGTATTTTGAGCGGTTGTCGCGGGCAGGAAAAGAGCTGGACAAGGTTACGGGAACTATCGTGAAGCTCCGGCAGGATATTGCAAGGCTCAAAGAAGGGGAGTACAGGGAGCTTCAGTAGAGAAAGGACAGGCTCGAGGAGAAAAAGAAGGAGAAAAAAATACAGCAGAACCAGAACCAGAATCTCACCAATGAGCGCACCAGAATGATGAGCCAGAAGGAAGGCGAGGTCAGCAGGCTTCGGGCAGATTTGGATGAGAAGCGTATCGGGTACAAAGCGGACACCCAGATTGAGACGGAGATTGCGGAACAGTTAAAGACGCGTTCTGGTCAGACGATCCGCAGCAGGCTTGCCGCGCAGATTAACACGCTGGAGGAAAAGGAGCAGGAGGAGACGGAGACGCTCCAGAACGCCAGAAACCGTTTTAACAGGGAGTACCCGTCGGTTGGTTTTAACGGCGCGGAAAAGGACAATATCGTGTATGACCGTCTGCTGCAGGACTATCAGAATGACTATGAGCCAAAGTATGAGAGTGCGTTTGAGCGGCAGTGCAGCCTCATATACAAGAGTCTGCGCGAGAATGTGATTGCCACGATTCACGGCGACATCAAAGCGGCAAAGCGGCACACATATGACATTAACCGCCTGCTGCGGAAGACAAACTTTGCAGACAGCACCTATCAGATAAAGATTGAGCCGGCACACGATGAGAAAGGGCAGTTTTATGAGATGCTGACAGCGCCGGAGCTCGACAGCAAGAATGTCGGCGCAGATGTGATCGAGGGGCAGCTAAGTCTTGGAGAGGACGCGTTTTATCAGAAATACGAGCAGAAAATAAAGCTCCTGACGGACAAGTTTATGCCAATCCGCGAGGAGGACGGCCGTGTCAGAGAACAGCGCATGCGGGATATGGAGGAGTTTGCGGATTACAGAAATTATCTGTCCTTTACGATGTATGAGCAGGTGACGGACGAGAATGGTACGGTGATACGCGAGAATTATGTGGACGAGATGGCGGGGCGCGACTCCGGCGGCGAGGGACAGAACCCGAAGTATGTGGCGCTGCTTGCAGGCTTTGCCATGCTGTACAATGCGCAGAGCAACAGGGATTCCAGGATTAAACTGGTGCTCCTGGATGAGGCATTTTCCAAGATGGACCAGGAGCGCAGCGCAGTCTGTCTGAAATACGCGCGGAAGATGGACCTGCAGCTGATTGTCTGCGTGCCCGACGAGCGCCTGCAGTCATTGATTCAAAATGTCGACTGCGTGTACGGTTTCCGCAGATTCCAGAACCGGATATCGATGATGCATATTGACAAAGGAAATTATCTCAGTATGCTTGAGGGGGAAGATGGCGA
>CAMWXA010000057.1 GCA_947178035.1 uncultured Lachnospiraceae bacterium
CAACCCCATCCAGCAGCATTGCCTTATTCCTAAAGTCCACGACCCGCCCTGACTGTACGACAACCTGCTGCCTCTGAAGCGAAGCCGGCACATCGATATATTTCTGATGAATGGGATTTAGGATCACGACAGACTTCGCGTGCGTGTACGCAGGGAAAAAGTCACGCTGCCCATTTGTCTGAAACACAAATCCTGCCGCCTGTGGAAACAGTAACTGAATCAATCGTTTATCCATCCAGGAATCATAGTGTCCCACCGGATCGGTTCTGACACAGACGCACACAGGACATCCGGTTCCTCTCGCTGCAAACAGACTCCGATAGATTGCCTTCCGCGCAAACGCCACCAGAACATCTGGCTGCTCCTTCTGGATAAAATTCCGCAAGTTCTTAACCCTTTTTGTGATTTTATAAATGCGTCCTTTCTTCTCATCCTCCGGCGCGAGTCCAACATGGACCCTTCTGACCCCCTCATCCAGCGGGAACTCCTCTTCCCCCTGCCACTCAGTAGCCACCAGAACTTCATAGCCCTCCTTGGCAAACTGATTTGACAGATTGCTGACTACCCGCTCCGCGCCGCCATGCTCCAGACAGTTCAAATGAAATGCTATTTTCATGTAAAAATATCCCCCTTTTTTATTGCAAAATCACACTCATATTCATCTATCAAGAGGGAACCATCCACCGTTCGGACCACCAGCTTGTCATCAAAAATATCTGCTACTTCGCCACATGCATAGGCAGAAAAATCAATCATCTCATCAAACGGATGCGCTCTCCAGATCGTAACCTTTTTTGCTCCGATCAGGGCATAAGCGCCCGGAAAAGGAGCCGCGACACCGCGAACCAGATTGTAAATATTCCTGGTTCTGTCCCAAAAATCAATTTTGCCGTCTGCCGCTGTCCTTTTCGGATACCAGGAATCATAATCCTTCGAGTCCGTCCTGACCTCGACTGTTCCTGTCTGATATGCCTCCAACAATTTCCGAATCAGATTCTTGGCACATATCATATTCTTGTACTGTGCTGTCCTGATATCATCATGCTCTGTGATCGAAAACATCTCTGTCGCAAATACATTCGGGCTGTCAGCCTTCTCATCGTACCGGAAGAGATTGAGATTAAAGCGCGTGTCTCCCTGAATAATAGACCAATTCAGCGGTGAGCGCCCCCGTCCAAATGGAAGATAGCCGCAGTTGCCATGAAAACCAAAAATCCCATAGGCAAATGCATCCAGAACAGACTTTGGCATAATGCGCTGCCAGCCCATCGAAATTCCAATCTCAAACTGGTTCTTCCGCAGGAATTCCTGTGTTTTTTCGTCCGTCAGGAAATAACTATCTGCCATGTGAACAGGAATTCCATATCGCTGCGTCAATCCATCAAGTCCCTTATACCCAGAAACCTGGTTGCGATTTACGACTTCCTCGCTGATAGTGATCACTAAATCCACGCTGCAAATCGTATTATGGATAAATTCTACTATATTCTCTGTCGTATCCTTTACCCCAAATACCACTACTTTATATTTCATAAGCCCTCTCCATTCTTTCTTAACCGGATGCCCTCTATCAGCATAATCAGACCAGCCTGATAGAAAAATGCTGTGTTGTACAACATATAGCGCATCTGGCAGTAAATCGTAGCTGATGTAAACACCACATTCACAAGAATCGCTGTCAATACGGCGATTGCAAACGGCAGGGCAGAAAACTCCACTGCCCGGCTGGACTTCTTCCACGCAAGTAAGAGAATCAGTGCGATATACGCCATATAGATCAACAGCGCAATCCAGTTTAATACGCGGTGAACCTTCAGCACAGTCGTAATCAATCCGTGAATCACATTGCTTGCAAAAATACGGAACAAATCTGGCAGGCACAGCCCCAGCAGCTCCCTTGACATTTCATTAACAATCTTTTCATAGTGATTCTCCCGCTGGTCCTCGGGAATTCCGATCTGTTCCTGATATTCCCTGATTACTGGCATCACTGTGTCAAACTTTATTCGATCATAGGAAAGACTATAGTGATCCTCCAATCCCATCCAGCCCTCTCCTGCATATGCGATATTGTACTGATTGTCATCTGCACGTTCTAATATTTCCAAAAAGATTGCCCTGTTTTCTTCTGAGGAAATATTCTCTGCCATATCCTTGTTCGCAGCATATATTTCATTTCCAAAAATAAAGCTTGAGTCCCCTGTATGCGGTGCGAAAACACCGCGCACTGCATCATTGTACACACAGTCGATGAACCGTGTGCCTGCAAAAACTGCCACCGCAATGCAAACCGCATAAAAAATTGCTTTCCAGCCGGCCTTATTACGCAGATACGCATAGATGACCGCCAGACACAGAAGCCCAAGGCTAATCATCATGTGCTTTCTGATCGTAATAAGGACAATACTCCACACAACTCCTGTGATGACGCTTTTCTTATCTCTGTCATAGACAATCCCAAGCAGGCTTACAAAGAAAAAAATCCAAAAAGAGTAGGCAAGCGCCTCCGTACAAATACTATTATAATAACTGTATCTTCTCTGCGCAACAAAACGATTGAGCAGGGTAATTCCGTATTCTATCACCAACATACTTAACATCCAGAACCAGTGCAGCTGAAATCTTCTCTGCAGCTCCATCACCAAAGCTGCTGCTGCATACCCTGCGATCAGGCACTGGACAATCACTACTACATCCAGACAGATGTCTTTCCCCAGTATCGCCCGAAATACCCATAAAAAAGTACAATAGCCTGGCTCCCTGTCGCTGGTCATGTCGATATAAGTGAGACCATCGGGCGTCATAATCACCCCATCATGCCAATACCATATCAAATAAAATACCACACTGAATACAAACAGCCCCAAATACACTATCCGCCTTGTCTTTTTATCCGTTAAATCAACGTTCATCGCCATCCTCCATCTGTCTGCCGCTCTGTATCCAGCCGCTCTTTTCTCCTAATCCCTGCTCTTAATCCGCGCTGCCGGAACCCCGGCCAGCACCGCGCCTTTTTCCTCACAAGATTTGGTCAGGACAGCATTCGCACCGATCTGCACTTCATCCGCCACCTGGATATCACCAAATACCTTTGCGCCAGGCCCTATATATACATGTGCACCAATCACAGGCGCTTTGTCATGATTTGCACCGATCACAACCCCTGGATGCACTCTGCAGTACTTTCCGACCTTCGCCTTCGCATTGATGATCACAGAGCCGAGATGTACTATCTCAAACCCCTCCTCCACTACATTGAGCGGAATAGAGATGCCATATCTTGTCTGTATCCGCAGCAGTTTCACAAGATACCAATATCTGGAAAGCTTCCTGTTGTTCGCCGCATACTCTGCCTTTCTCAAATATTTCATATGCTTATATAAGATCTGGTACTCCGTGAGCAGCACCGGCAGATTGTAATACCACTTTTTCCCATATATTTGTTCCTCGATATCAAGGACATGTCTTAGCTGTTCCTTTGTCTGAATCATACAGCCCCTCCGTTCCTTCCAGACCCTTTGTCAACAATCTTCCCAAAATAGTCTTCATACCAGGAGGCCAGAACCTGCACATCATATCCCGCCGCCGCGATCGTCTCATACTGGCAGCTCCGGTCATAACCTTTCTGTATGCTGACAGCCTTTTTCGCCCACACGGCCGGCTGCTCCTCGATCGAAACATACTCTAATATGCCCTCTGACATGACCACATCCCTGGTAATCGTATCGGATATCAGGCTCTTCAGCCCCGCTGCCTGCGCTTCAATCAGCGTCAGCGGAAGACCCTCAAATACAGAGGGAAATATTAACACATCAAAACATGACATGAAATCCTCCACATCCGTTCTGATCCCCGTCAGCACAACCTTGTCCCCGATTCCCAGCCGCTTTATTTCCGCCTCGATTTCAGTCCTCAGCGAGCCCTCTCCCAGACAGAAAAACCGTGCGCTGTCCTCCAGCTTTGCAATCTCCTTGTATATTTTCAACAGATACATATGGTTCTTGGACGCGATAAAGTTAGCAATATGACCATACACTGGTCTGTCCCCTAATCCGAACTCCTTCCTGATCCGCTTTGATGCATCCGGTCTATACGCAAACTTCTGGATAGGAATCGCATTGTGAATGATCTGAAAGTCCTGTTTTCCAAACATCCATCGCCCCGCTTTTTCGGAACACGCAAAGCGCGCTGTCGCTGCAGCTCTCATCAACAGCTTTCCCAGTCGGTGCAGCATCCGATTGGGATCCGTCTCATTGTGCGAATGACAGATTGTATCAGCACCGGCCCATTTAGCCGCCAGCAGCTGTGGTGTCACCAGCGCATTGGAGGTATGTCTGATCACAATCCTGTATTGATTATCCTTCACAATGCGATAGAGCTGAACCAGATTTTTCAGGGGACTTCTCGTCAGTCTTGGAAGTTCGTAGACCCTTCCCCCCATTTGCTGGACTGCCTCTACATAATCATTCTCTTTTCTCTTATGAATCACTATGTCAAACTGTACTTTATCGCGATTGATATTTTCGTACAGATTCATAATAAAGTTTGGAATCCCGCCTGGATCAATTGGTCCGACAATGTGAAGCACCCTGATCGGTTCTGCCATATGCTTCCTCCTCCTGTGTGCGCAAAATCGTTAATGGATTCGTTTCAGCAGTTTCATCGCTGTGACTGCCATCTTTCCCAGCAGTGTATTCCCTGCATACACATTGTAGTATGTGGTTTTATCCCCGCCAAATTTCAATTTGAATTCATCGATCCCATTGGGATTGTCAAAATCAGATATTCCACCCCAGTCGTACCGCTGCAGTCCCTTTTTTTTGAAATATAAAATATCCTCCCAGTGGAGACGCTTGTTCGCACGTCCGATCATGGACTGGTCAGCGCTCTCCTCGCGAAAGCAGGATGCGGAATGCAGGAGCCTGGCATCGGTATGATCACAGATATAAGAGTGAAATACGAGCATTTCTCCCTCATGCCACACTGCGGAAAACACGATTCCATCCGCCTCAAGATACTTTCTGACAGCAGATAGATTCAACTTTGTGTCTGAACCCTTCGACTGATACATCCGCCCATAGAGATCCGCAAACGCTGCAATCAATTCCGGCGCACGCTCGATCTCTGCCTTTGTGTAGAAACGTATCTCGATATTATCCTTCTCACTTCTGCGAAATTGATACCTGACAGCCTTATTGACTGCTGCAAGCATCTCCTCCTCCGAAATCGTGATATCATTCATACAGGTGTAATACTCCTGCCATCCCCGAAATCTGCCTTTCGTCTCCCCGACAGGCACACCATGCACAAACAGGATATCTGCTCTGCGCTTCTGCCCTAAAAGCTCTGATATTGTAGCAGCGCCAGGATACCAGATCTGGTTCACCTGTATAAATTTCTTCTGATACGAGACATCAATCATCGTTTTCTACCTCTCTACAACAAATTATTGTGTTATGATTCCAGGTGGATTCTTCCCACTGATATAAAATGCTTCCATCTTTGCCGCCTGTCTGTGCACATCAAAATCCTTCCCGGCAATTGCCGTCCGCATGTCCTCTCTCAGGAGTGCTTTCTTGCTGTTTCTCATGATTTCACTGGCCCAGCTGCCAGCTGGCTCCTCGATACTCTTGTAAGTTACCAGTTCGGTCAGCGCCGCCTCTCTTGTGACTTTATCCGAGACAAGGCAGTGAAGCCCTGACGCCTGTGCCTCCGCCACACTTCCCGGCAGTCCCTCAAAGGTCGATGGAAAGACAAAGTAATCAAACGCCTGATAGTACCGCTCCACATCAAAACAGTTTCCGAGAAACAAGACCCGGTCAGCAAGTCCTGACGCGCTGACCTTCTCCCTGATTTCTCCTTCCAGCTCGCCTTTTCCAATCAGCACCAACGCCGCGTCATCCCTCATTTTACATAATTCCGCAAAAATATCAATCAGATAACGGTGATTCTTCATAAACCCAAACCGGCCCACATGTCCGACAATGAACTTGTCCGCAAGCCCCAGTTCTGTCCTAACCTCTTCCCGTACTGCTGGATTAAACACAAAACGCTGCACATCAATCGCATTGGGAATGGTCCACACCCTTCCCTGCTCGATCCACTTCCGTCCATAGACTGCCTCACCCGCTTCGGCGGAACAAGTAAAGCAATAGTCTGCCTTGTACTTTAATGGATAGCGGATCACCTTTGTCACAAATCCCTTGATACCCGGGTCAACTCCCGCACTCCTGGCATGAGCGATCGTCACCGGAACACCTGCTCTCTTCGCAATCGGAAGATAGATCGACGCAGTGCTGGTCATATGTCCCTGTACTGCCACAAATTCAGAATGTTCCCTAAAAAATCTTCGCAGCGCGCTCTGATAGGACAAGAAATTGAACACCCGAAATCTCGGAACACTGTATATCCTGCCGCCAAGACGCCGTATTTCCTCACTGTATTGCCCTTCCTTATCCGTGTGCACTAAGAAATCAAACTGTACCTGGTCTCTGTCAAGCGCCCGATAAAGCTCCATCACCCTGCTCTCCGCACCGCCGAGATTCGTCGTTCCAAGCACATTGAGTACCCGCACCGGTTTTGTCCGCATCATACTCTTAACCCTCTCATATTCACCAGCACAAACTTTGTGACTGCCATCAGATATTCTCTCACATTCCCCAGTACACCGCGCTTTTTTGGATGCAGCATCAGCAGCTCCGAATACGGAATCAGCCTGTCCCTGTGCGCGGCAAAAAGCTGTTCATACCGCTCAAAATCCCTGTCATTCATCGTGTTTGCATGAACGACAAAGGTCGTGTATCCCATTTTTTTGCACTTTTTTAGGACACTGCTCTGTTTGTACGAAATCGGATAGAACTGCATTCCCCACCGACTGTACGGAGCATTCCCAAACCCATCTGTCATCCTGCGAAATCCCAGTTTTTTCAACGCTCTTACTGTATTGTGGTCAAAAGAGTGGGCCGGCGCCATAAAAATATCAGTTCTGATATCGTGACTGTTCAGAATATCCCTGCCTCGTTTCAATGCCTCATACTGCTGCCCGTACGCTGTCCCAGCAAATTCCGAGAGGCGGTTCAGAGGAAAACAGCCCATCTTCTGCGTGGTATAACAGTGCGTCACACCATGCTGCGCGATACACCAGCCTTCCTTTTCAAGTTTTTTCAGATACTGCCAAAAATCCTCCACAGGAGCTGTCTCTGGCTTGTCAATATGGAGCTTTTCGTCCTTGTTATCAGGCACTACTCCCAGCAGCGGTTTCACACCGTACTGATCACAAAGTGTCTTAAACCGCATAAACTTCCCCCAATCCATATCGGGGGTGATATCGTCCATTCGAATACTTATTTTCATAGATTTTCCTTGTACCAGTCAATCGCAAGGGCGATACCATGCTCAAAATCATACTCTGGATGATACCCCAGCAGTTCCCTTGCCTTGGAGATATCTGCATTGGAATGCTTGATATCCCCTGCGCGGTCCGGTCCGAAATGAGGTTCCACTTCTTTGCCGAGTGCCCTGCACAGGTCATAATAGATGTCAATCAGGTACTCCCTTCCGCCATATGCGATGTTAAACGCCTGCCCCGCCACATCACCCGATGCCTGACAAGCCCGCAAATTCGCTTCAATCACATTGTCGATGTACGTAAAATCTCTCGACTGTTTTCCATCGCCGTTGATTGTCGGCACCTCCCCGTCAAGCAGCTGCTTGATAAATTTGGGAATCACTGCCGCATAGGCACCGTTTGGGTCTTGTCTGCGGCCGAACACATTGAAATAGCGCAGTCCATAGGTATCGAGATGGTAAAGTTTTTTATAGATTTTCCCATACTCTTCATTGGTGCGCTTTGTCAATGCATAGGGGGATAACAGATTGCCTTCCTGCCCCTCTTTCTTTGGTAAGACAGGATGATCCCCGTAGACGGACGAGCTCGACGCATAGACAAACTTCTTCACCCCGTTCTGTCTTGCCGCCTCCATCATATTCAGCGTGCCCATGGTGTTATTCTGTTCATAGAACAGCGGCATCTCAATACTTCTGGGAACAGACCCCCAGGCCGCCTGATTCAAGACGTAATCAACTCCCTCGCACGCCTTCATACAGATATCCAGATCTTTGATGTCCCCCTTGATAAATGTATAGTTTGGTCTGTCCAGGAACATCGCTACATTCTCTTCCCGGCCTGTGGAGAGATCATCAAGACATCTCACCTGATAGCCCATATCGCTCAGCGCCTCACACAGATTCGAACCGATGAAACCGGCGCCGCCTGTCACAAGAAACACACTGTCCTTCTCAAACTTTAAATCTCTATATCCCATGCTGTTAACCATGCCTTTCCTATCCAATGTCCTATAATCTCCAATAAAGGTATCCCGCATCCATATATGCTTTCTTATCCAGTACACCCTTGAGATCCGTCAGCACCTTCTGCTTGCCGCGGTCTGCATAGAGTGCATCCAAATCCGCCATGCTGAGCGATTTGTAAGACTCGTGTGCCACTGCGAGGATGACTGCGTCGCAATCCTTTATCTCTGTCATCGGTGTAAACCCGATTCCGTACAGGCGCTTTGCCTCGTCGGCATCCGCATCATCATCTGTCACCTGCGCTGTGATTCCATATTCCTTTAACTCGTTGTAAATATCGATAATCTTGGTATTTCTGGTATCCGGGCAGTTCTCCTTGAACGTAAAGCCAAGAATCGCTACCTTGGCGCTCTTTACCGGAATGTCTGCCTTGATCAGATTTTTGACAAGGTTCTCTGCCACATATTTGCCCATATCATCGTTGATCCGGCGTCCAGAAAGGATGATCTGGGAGTGATATCCCAGCTGCTCTGCCTTGTAAGTCAGATAATAAGGGTCGACGCCAATACAGTGTCCGCCGACAAGTCCCGGCTGGAAATTCAGGAAATTCCACTTTGTGCCTGCTGCTGCCAGAACCGCCTTCGTGTCGATACCCATTTTGTTGAAAATAATAGAGAGTTCATTCATAAATGCAATATTAATATCCCGCTGACTATTCTCAATGACCTTTGCAGCCTCCGCCACTTTGATCGACTCCGCCCTGTATACACCCGCCTCAACCACAAGCTCATACACCTGCGCCACCTCGTCGAGTGTCTCCTCGTCCATGCCGGACACAATCTTTGTGATTGTCTCCAGACGGTGAACCTTGTCCCCTGGGTTGATGCGCTCTGGTGAGTACCCAATCTTAAAATCCACACCACACTTTAATCCTGATTCCTTCTCGAGAATCGGCACACAGATATCCTCTGTAACACCAGGATACACCGTCGATTCAAAGACGACAATCGACCCTTTGGTAAGATTCTGCCCGAGAATGCGGCTTGCGCCCTCGACTGGTGTCAGATCCGGCGTGTGGTCATCATTCACTGGCGTCGGAACCGCCACGATGTGAAACTTTGCCTCCCGCAGCTTTGAAGCGTCAGCCGTAAATTCCACTTTTGTATTCTTAATCACCTCGTCCCCCACCTCATTTGTGGGGTCAATCCCTGACTGATAGAGGTCAATCTTTGCCGCATTGAGGTCAAAACCGACAACTTGAATCTTTCTGGCAAAAGCCACCGCTATTGGCATTCCCACATAGCCGAGTCCTACCAGTGACAATTTCTCTTTTCCGCTTACAATATCCTCATATAAACTCATCTCGCATTTTCTCCTTTCCTTATCCCATGAATTTCATCCATATAGGCCTGTACCACCTGCCTGCGGTCAAATTCTTTTTCCATCTTTGTCCTTGCGTTCTTTCCCATCTGCACACGCTCCTCGTACGGAAGCGCGATAAATTTCCTGATCGTCTCCAACAGCGCCTCTCTGTCCCTCGGCGCAAATCCAAATCCTGTGATGCCATCCTCAAAACCTTCCTGGCATCCTGGTATCTGCGATGCCAGCACAGGTCTTCCGCTTGCAGCCGCCTCCAAGATGACGTTGGACATTCCCTCGTGATAGCTCGGCATGAGCACTGCAGATGCCTTCTGGTAGTATGGTGCAATCTCTTTTTGATAGCTAATATGCTCTACGATGCTCTCCTTTTGGTACTGCTCTATCCTGTCCTTGTAATCATCCTCGTAACTTCCGACAAGCTGAAACACCACCGCAGGATACTCATCGCGCACCATAGACGCCGCATAAAGCAGCTCGTCCATTCCCTTCTCTCTCATAACTCTTCCCACATAAAGAAAAATCATGCGCTCTTTCTCAGAAGGATATTCCTGAAAACAGTGTCTGTCAAGATTCACCCCCGAACCAGGAACCAGCTTCGTTTTCTTTCCGCGAATGTGAAACTGTTCGAAAAGCTCCCTGTTTGCCCTGTTCTGGAAAAACACACAGTCAGCATGTTTCAGTGCTGTCCTATATAAAAATATGACAATTCTGCGGACCATTCCACCGTTTTCAAAGGCTGAGCCAAGCCCTGTGATATTTGCCAGATGTGGGATTTTCATGAGCCGGCAGCAAATGCTTCCGTAAATATTGGGCTTGATTGTGTAGGTGAGAACCACATCTGGCTTGATTTTCCGGATCAGCTTAAAATATTCCCAGCACAATTTCATATCGCGCACAGGATTGATTCCCCGCCGGTCAATTGATGTATGGATTACATGGCTCCCCTCCTTCGCAAGCTCCGGCGCCTTTTCCTCGTCTGGAAGACTTATATAAACCTCATATTCCTGTAAAAGCTGTCTGATCAGTTCATTGCGAAAGTCATACAGCCCGCTCGCGGAATTGGCAAGAATCAATATTTTTCCCATATCATGTACTTCCTTTTGCATCCACTGTATCTACAATCATAATCTCATTGTATTTCATCATGACTTTGTCTGTCTGATATCCGCCTATCCTCACAGGGTTAACGATTCCCATCAGATTGTTTCGAATCAGAGTCATATGGTCTGCACCGCAGGCATATGCATGAGGATATCCCCCGCCAAACCGCGGATTTACCTCAGAAAAATAATATACGCCGTCCTGCTCAAAAATGTCAATGTCAATCTGTCCTGCGAAACCGCTTTCCTCCACAAATCGCTTAATCTGTTCAAATAACCTCTCATTGATAAAGGATATCGCTTTGTCGGTCTCACCTGCCCGCATCACAAGCTTCTTTTTCGTAAAGATGGACACGACCTCTCTGCTCAACAGGTCGATATAGACGTCGGCGCCAATCTCCTGCCCAGTCATATACTCCTGTATGATCATCTGTTCCCCATGGGAAAACAAAAATTCTGCAGTTTCCAAGTCATCGGCCCTGGCAATCTGGATGCTCGCACTGCCCTTCATCGGCTTTACAAACACAGGAAATTGAATCTTCCCAAGCTCCAGGTCATGACAGAAATCTTCCATTGTGCGATAGGTTTTCGCACACGGATAGCTGTGCTCCCGCATCCAGCAGTATAACTCCCACTTGTTTAATGTGCGCTCGCACAGCTCATAATTTGAGCCAATAACTGTCACTCCAAGGTTTCTAAACGTCTCCTCATGCGCGGCAATCAGGGACAGCTCTGGGTCTATGAGGGACAATACACCTGTGATCGCTTCTTTTTTACAGATATCATATATGACATCCAGATATCCAGGCTCTGTTATCCTGGGAACAATGTAATGTGCATCTGCCTCATAGAGTGCCGGCGCATAAGGACTGCAGTCCGTACAGATCACCCTGCCATCCGCACCAAACGACTCTCTAAAATACCCGACCACCTTATCTCTTGTACCACAGCTTAATATCAAAAGATTCATACATCTACTCCTTTTTCTGCTTCGCTTTTCTGATCTCCGCAAAATTGCCCTCTACCTGATTGGTATTCACTTCGATATCCTCGTGTACAAAGACCTTGCGGATTGTCTGGAAAAAGATTTTCACATCCATCGCGAATGTCAGATTTCTGACATACTCCACATCTGTCGCAAAACGTCTGTCCCAGTCAAGCAAATTTCTTCCCCGCACCTGCGCAAGTCCTGTCAGTCCTGGTCTGACACTGTGCCTGAGCCGCTCCTCGTCCGTGTAATAGGGAAGATAACTGACCAGCAGCGGTCGTGGTCCAATCAGACTCATATCACCTTTCAGAATATTCCAAAGTTCTGGAAGCTCATCAAGGCTTGTCGTCCGCAGCACCCTTCCGAACTTTGTCAGCCGTATCTCATCTGGAAGGAGCTCTCCGTCCGCTCCGCGCTCGTCCGTCATGGAGCGGAACTTGCAGAGCTTAAAGATCTTCTCCTGGTAGCCTGGCCTGTCCTGATGAAAGATTACCGGAGAGCCCAGCTTTGCGCGCACCAGCACTGCAACCACCAGCAGTACAGGGCTCAATAGTATGAGTGCGGTAAGCGATATGGCAATATCCAATACTCGTTTTATATATTTCTGATACATTTACTCAGCTCCCACTATTTCCCAAACAGTCCTCTCACAATGCAAATAACCTTATCCATATCGGCCTCTGTGTTCTTAATGTCACTTGGCAGGCATACCCCGCGGTTAAAAATATCCTCCCCGACACTGATTCCATTCTCATTGTGATTCGAAAAATCATACGCGGCAAAGACTGGCTGCAGATTCATTGGCTTCCAGATGGGACGTGACTCGATATTCTCGGCCTCAAGTGCATCCATCACCCTGTCAGGCGTCACATGACAGCCTTCCGGGACTGTCATGCAGGAGAGCCAGTTGTTCGCTTCCCCTCTGGGATTCATCGGATTCATAACTATCTCCTCTATATCTGCAAACGCCTCCTGATATCTTTGATAAATTGCCCTCTTTAATTGCAAGTGTTCCTCCAGGTGCATCAGCTGCCCCCGGCCAATGCCTGCTACGACATTGCTCATCCGATAATTGTAGCCAATCTTAGAGTGCTGATAATGTCTCGCCGCATCTCTTGCCTGTGTCGAGAGCACTCTCGCTTCCTTCACAAGCGCCTCCTCCTTAGAGACGAGCATACCGCCACCAGAGGTTGTGATAATCTTATTCCCGTTAAAAGAATAGATTCCGATGCGGCCAAATGTTCCTGTGTGTTTTCCGTCGTAGGTAGAGCCAAGTGACTCCGCTGCATCTTCCAATATGGGTACATTGTGCGCCTCACAAATCTGCACAATCTCATCCATCTTCGCCGGTGTACCATACAGATGCACGACAATGACCGCCTTGGGATTCGGATACTTTTCAAATGCCTTCTCAAGCGCTCTGGGAGACATATTCCAGGTATCCGGCTCCGCATCGATAAACACCGGTACCGCCTTCTCATACACAATCGGATTGCAGCTGGCAGAGAAGGTCAGGGAAGACACAAATACCACATCTTTCTCTCCCACACCTAAGAGTTTTAGTCCCAGATGAATCGCCGCAGTTCCCGCGCTCAGTGCAGCTGCATGACCACATCTGGTATACGCTGCAAGCTCTGCCTCGAAACGATTGACATTGGGTCCCAGGGGCGCCACCCAGTTCGTGTCAAATGCCTCCGCCACGAAGCGCTGTTCATCCCCGTGCATTGTCGGGCTCGATAGATAAATTCTCTTTGCTGCACTGTTTTCCATAAGATTCCTCCTCCATTCCTGCTACTCGATTTCCTGCTCTGTATCTTCCATTTTTGGTGCGTATGTCGGCACAATCTCCTGTATCAATGACCGCACATCCTCACACTCGCTCTCGACTGCCTTCTTTAGATTGTTGAGCTGCACATAGAACAGCTCCTCGTCAAACTCAATTGGTCTGCCGACATGAATCAGCTTGTTCTCTGTATCCATAAGCCCTTCCTCGCTCATCAGAAGCTCCTCATAAAGCTTTTCGCCAGGCCTTAATCCTGTAAACTCGATCTTGATATCCTCATCCACCTTGTAGCCGGAGAGTTTGATCAGATTTTTCGCCAGATCCAGTATCTTGACAGGCTCTCCCATATCAAGGACAAAGATCTCTCCACCCTTGGCATAGACCCCCGCCTGAAGCACCAGGGATACCGCCTCTGGAATCGTCATAAAATAACGGATGATATCAGGATGCGTGACTGTCACCGGCCCCCCCGCCGCAATCTGCTTCTTGAACAGCGGAATCACGCTTCCATTGCTCCCAAGTACATTTCCGAAGCGGACTGCCACAAATTCTGTATCGTAGTGACGGTTGTACGTCTGGATAATCATCTCGCAGATTCGCTTGCTCGCACCCATGATATTTGTAGGATTTACCGCCTTGTCCGTAGAAATCAGGACGAATTTCTTCACGCCATTTTGTACCGCTGCCTGCGCCGTCTTCCATGTGCCAAAGACATTGTTTTTAATCGCCTCATTCGGGCTTACCTCCATCAATGGCACATGCTTATGCGCTGCTGCATGATAGATAATATCTGGATGATAACTCTGCATGATACTGTTGATACGGTTCGTGTTTCTCACAGAAGCAATCAACACTACCAAATCAAGATTGGGATACTTGTGCCTTAGCTCCTGCTGTATCTCATAGGCATTGTTCTCATAGATATCAACGATAATCAGCCTTGCCGGCTTATGTCCTGCGATCTGACGGCATAGCTCACTGCCAATTGAACCACCTCCGCCAGTAACCAGGATCGTCTTACCTTTGACATAATTTAAGATCGAATCCAGATCAACTTTAATCGGATCGCGTCCTAGTAAGTCCTCAACATCCACATCCCTCAATTTGCTGACATTGACCTCGCCATTGACCAATTGATAGATGCCTGGGAGTGTCCTGAGCTTGCAGCTTGTCTCTTTGCAGATCTCTACAAGCGCCTTCATCGTCGCACGGTTTGCTGATGGTATTGCAATAAAAATCTCGTCGATACCATACAGCGCAGCGTACTCCACAATTCGCCCGCGTCCCCCCACAATCTTGATTCCCTGTATGAATCTGCCCCACTTATTTTCATCGTCATCGATAATGCACTTGATCGTCATGGTGCTGTATCTGCTGTTTGCAATTTCCTTGATGACGGTATTCCCAGCATCCCCGGCACCGATAATCATCACACGGATACCGTTTTTTCTGTTCTGTGCCTTGTGGCGCATATTGCGCATGATGCGGTAGGAAAATCTGGTACCCGTGGTAATTCCTGTCAGCACCAGCGCGTACGTGAAATAATAGCTTCTCGGAATCGGATACTGTAAAAGCTTCATCCCGAGAAAATCCAATATCGCGCTTAAGATACAGGCCGCCAGAATATTCTGCACCTCCGCCGTCCCGGCAAATGCCCATAGACTATGATACAGCTTAAAGGCATAGAACACAACCAGCGTCATGACCACATTGACAATCATGAAGTTCCATGCAGAGCTCAGATAAATCTCTGGAATATCTTTATAATTTAATTCAAAGCGTATCCACAGCGGCACAATGCTTGCGACGCATACCGTCATGATATCCAGTATCACGAGCACAATTCTTCGCTGTCAAAGCTGGGGATTGATACGCTTTCCTCTTTTCATAAT
>CAMWXA010000058.1 GCA_947178035.1 uncultured Lachnospiraceae bacterium
GTACCCCCATCAGGGATGTCATATTCAGCGTTGAACCGGAAACAAAGAGCAGGAAGAAGGAACCAATCAGACTAAACGGGATGCTGAGCATGACCATGAGTGAGAATATCGGTGACTCAAACTGCATTGCCATAACAAGGAAAATCAGAAAAACCGCTGTTAAAATCGCCTTTCCAATCGCCGTGAACTCCTCCGCGATCATCTCGTTCATCATACTTTGTGTCTGGCCGACCCCCTCTGGAAACACACCACTCTGTTCCGCCTCATTTACTGCCTTTACAATCGCCTCCTGTGCTGTAAATTTGGCCGCCTCCGTTGTGTAGGCCGTGATTGCAACCTGATATTTTCCATCCTCTCTCACAAGTGTGTTCGGTACATCCATATATACAGCTTCTGCCACATCGCCCACTGTGATCATACTTCCCATAGGAGTGGCGATCTCAAGATTTAAAAGTTGGTTCATATTGACATAACTGTCCTTCGGATATTCCATTCTCACCGTGTATTCCTCTGTCCCGATTGTCATGTCCATGACATCAATACCGCTGCTGGCATTATACATCTCACTCGCCACCTGTACAGCGGTAAGCCCTACGTTCATACATTTCAGCGGATCGATCTGAATCTTTACCTGTGTGGCATCTGACGTCAGATTGCTCGAAGTCTTGATGACACCCGGAATCTCCATCATGATTGCATCAACCTGTCTCGCAGCAATCTTCAGATCATCAATGCTGTCACCTGACATATCAACCTCTGTGCTCGACATAACACTCATCATAGAAGACATACCACTCCCCGCTGCCGACACAATAATACTCATATTAGTGCTGTCCAACAGCTTTTGATTATATTCATCCACAAGCTGGCTGATACTCTTGTCGCATGTGTCTGAAGGAAATCCTGTGATCGTCGCCGTGGAACCGCTGATTGTCAGATTACATCCGTCGAAGTCAGGATCGTCGATAATCATCTGTTCGATAAATTGGATATTCTCATCCATTACCTCAAGTCTCGTTCCAGAGCGCTGCTCTATGGAAATACTCATGTTGTCAAGACCTGTCGCAGACATCAGCTCCTGATCAAGCTGTCTGGCAAGCACGAAAGACAGCGCCAAAAGTCCTACTGCCACCAGCATAACTGTCTTTTTCTTCAGCATGATATGTTTTAACAGTATCTTGTAACCATCGCCAATTTTTCCCACGATTCGGTTTGCCAGTGTATTCTTTTTCTCCTTTGGTCTGTATTTCCAGAAAAAAATCGGAATCAATGTGATCGCCACAATCAGCGATGACAACATGGCAAAGATAATTGTAAATCCAAGCTGCGAGAAAAGCTGCCCCGCAAGTCCCTTCATCGTGGCAAGCGGCAAATATACGACAACTGTCGTGATCGTTGACGCAGAAACCGAGGAGGCCACCACCTTTGTACCGACCATTGCTGCGTCCTTGTAATCCGGTCTCTCATCTTTTAACCGGAAACAGCTCTCCAGCACGACAATCGATGCGTCAACCATCATACCGATCGCTATGACAAGCGCTCCCATAGTGACTACATTCAATGAAAATCCTGCAAAACTCATAAATATCAGCGTCGCAAGGAGCGATATTGGCATGGAACTGCCAACGATCAGGCTCGCCTTAAAGTCTCCGAAGAAAATAAAGAGCACCAGCATAGAAAACAGAACGCCAAGCACAAGTGTTTCTCCTACAGAACTCAGAGAAGATTTAATGCTGTCTGCTGCATCATATGCCACAGAAATCTGTATCGCTGCGTTTTTTGCAGCCACCCGCTCAATTAGAGATCTCACATGGTTGGAGACATCGACTGTCCCCTCACTTTGAACTTTTGCGATGCCCACACTGATGCTGTCCTGTCCATTAAAGCGGCTAATGCTGCTGTTAGCTTTGGAGGACATGGACACTGTGGCAATATCAGAGAGCGCAATCGTCGTCCCTCTGCCTGTAATAATTGGTATATTCTGCAAATCCATCAGGTTCGCAGGCTTTGAGGATGCAGAAGCACTGATACTCTGTGCCCCCTGTTCGACACTTCCGATTGGAATCGTAAAATCCGTTGTCGTAATATATGTTCTGACATTGGCCATAGTCACGCCATACTGCTGCATCTTGTCACTGTGAAGCTGTATCCGGATATAATCCTCTTCACCGCCTGACACCGTAATCTGCGCAACATCTGAAAGCCGCTCCAGCTCCGGACGAAGCTCATCCTCCACAAACGCAAGCACATCTGTATCTCCTGTCGATGTAATCGACAGCGTCATCATATCCTGTGCATTCATATTCATCTCGATGATAACTGGGTCCTGCGCATCCTCTGGCAGCTGCAGCGACGCGGTGTCAATTGCACTCCTGAGATCTGCATATGCCTCATCTGTGTCTGTGCCATACTCATAAGAAAACATGACAAACGACATATTTTCTGTCGTCTGTGACGTCACGGAATCCACGCCGGAAAGCGTCTTACCAGAATCTTCTATAATCTTTGTAACCAGCTCCTCCGTCGTCTCTGGATCCCCGCCCTGATAGATTGTCATGACAAACAGCATGGGCATTTCCAAATCCGGTGTCAGCTCCATCTTAAAACCAAATACCGAACTGATACCAAAAACAAACAATGCCAACACGATCAACAGCGCTGAAACAGGCCTTTTAAGAGCCAGCTTGGTCAAAGAACTCATCGCTTATGCCCTCCTATTCTTGTGTACTATTCTCTGTGTTTACCTTGTTTTCACGTGTTGATACCTCCACACCATCACGCAGCTGTGCGGACCACGTTGTAATAATAGTGTCATCCTTTGTAAGTCCCTCTGTAATCACAATCCTGTCGATATCATAAAGACCAGTAGTCACTTCTGTCTTTTTTGCCTTTCCGTCCACGACTGTATATACATACGCCTGTGTTCCATCATAATATACCGAATCATATGGTATAATAATCGCATTCTTTTCATGGTATGTATCTGTCGTGACTGTGGCTTTCGTTCCAGAAAGCAGATTTGTGGTATCTCCTTTGACAGCCGCCTTTATCCGAAAAAGTCCTGTTGTTGTGTCCAGTGCACTTCCAATCTCTATCACTTCACCGTCATAAAGCTTGTCATCCTTTTCCAGCGTAATCTTCTGTCCTGTTGAGAACGTATTCCGCACATCCTCACTGACATAATATGTAGCAACCATTGTATCCTTGTTAGAAATGATAAAGGCTGGATTGCTTGATGCCGCAAAATCGTGTTCTTTGATATTTACACTTTCCACAACGCCGGAAATCACAGCTGTAATCGTATACGCCTCAAGATTTTCCTGTGCCTGGTCGATCGAAATCTGCGCCTGTGAAATGCCAGCCTCCGCCTGTGAAATGCCAAGCTCTGCCTGTGAAATACTATTCTGTGATGTCTGCTTCTGCTCCTCCCTGAGCACTCCGTTGCTGAGATTCTGAGAAGTTACTGTCCGACTGTAATTCTCGTATGTATTATTCATCTGCTCCTGGACATTTTCAATCGTTTCCTCACACTGATCGATCGCTGCCTTGTACTGCGCAATCTTGGCTTCTACCGTGGCAACCTTCTGCGCTGCCTCCTGGTATTTAGCCATTTCACGCCCATAGTCAGAAAAGCTGAGTAACGTGCTGGCATCCATCTTCGATATCATTTCAATACCTACACCCAGTTCAGAAATATCTGCAGTTTTGGAAAGATTTTCCGCACGCTCCTTAATCTCATCGACATCTTCCTCAAAGTTATATTCCTCTTTCAGATCGGCAAGTTCCTCTTCCTCATCCCTGAGACTGTCCAGCGCCCTCTGACGCGCATCCATCGCATCCACATAAGCCTCCTGGAGCTGTGTCATGCCGTCTTCTACTTGCGTGAGTGTCACATCTGCATTCATATCATTGAGTATCGTTGCCGCCTCTCCATATTGCATGTCATAGCCAAGCTGCGCGCTCGCCAGACCAAGTTGTGCATTCTCCAGACCAATCTGCGCATTTCGGACAGCAGCCTCCGCATTCCTCATCGTAAACTGCGCTGCGGTATCATCCAGTACGGCAAGCACATCGCCTTCTGTGACAACATCTCCGGCTTCAACGAAAACTTCAAGCACCTCTGCTGTGGTCTTAGGAATCACATACACCGACTCATCCGGGCTAATCGTGGCAATATAATTAGCGCTGAGCTTCAGCTCTCCCACTTCGGGACTTGCAGTCTCGACGATCGCCACATCATCTACGGTTTCCTCCACTGTTACATTCCCACATCCCCAAAGAGTCGACGCCGACAAAACTGTACATACAAGCAGGGCAATTTTTCTTTGTCTGATTTTCATTTTTCAAACGTTCTCCTTTCTGTTCCAGCGATTTTAATACTTGATCTTTTGTAGTGCTTCCTTTTTACAAGATACATTAACTGACATTTTATCGAAAATTTGAGCAAATTAAAAGAGATAATGACTTATTTAATCTAAGTTTTATTTTTTTATCACTTTTTTAATAAGCTATTGCTTGCTATTTTTATTTACATTTTATTATAATGTAACTGATATCCTGTCATGCAATGCAGCATGACCAGATAACTACTAATTTTTATTGCACAAGGAGAAGATATATGAAAACAAAGCTAAAAAAACTGATCTGTTCTATATTGACATGTGCTATGGCATTGTCAGCAGCTTCCTTTGCCCCATCCCTGTCTGCCTCTGCTCAGGAAAGTATCGGAAATGGTCTGATTCTCTCCACAGACAGCATCCTAATCACAGAGGGCGCCTCCACGACCTTCACTGCTGTTCTTGGAGAAGGTGCTGACGCTTCGAGACTTGATTGTATCGTCGCAGATCCAACTGTCGTGACCATCACCCCCACCGCATTTGCTGGCAATGCCGCAGCATTCCAGGTAACCTACGGGAACGGCGGATCGACCGTCGCTGCGGTCTACAGTCTTGACAATCCAGCAGTCGTGGCCTATGTGACGATCAATGCCTCACCGCTCATCATGGAAATTCCCAACAGGCTTGGCACGAACCGTGATAACTACTGTACGCTGATTAGCTATGAATTTGTGCCATATGACTTCAAGTATGCAGACTTTAATGACTATAAATCCACACTAAATATCCGCTATCAGTGCGCTTCATACAAGGACGATGCATTCAGCCGCTGGGGCTGTTACGGCTATTTCTACGATGCTGCCGGAAATGTGTTATCCAAGGTTCATCTCTACTGCAGTTCTCTCGCCGAAGGAAGAACATATCACAGTGAGTTCAATGTCCCTCTGAATGCAGTCCGATTTGCAATAGAAGGCTTTTGAGAATCGAATATGTATAAAAATGCGCAGGCTGTGAATACCTGCGCATTTTTTATTGAAGCGATTCAATAATCGAATTGATTAAATTGGTGATTTCCTCCACTGATGTCTCAATATCTGTATAGATTCCGGCCGACTGGTTTGACAAATCCTGCATACTTTTTGCAACGACTGCAAAACCGACGCCTGCCTCTCCGCTTCTTGCCGCCTCAATGGTCGCATTGAGCGATAATATTGTCTGTTTCTTGGCGATTCCTTTCAGACGCCCTGTCTTCTCATTGATCATCTGCACGAGCTGACCAGACTTCTTGATGTCATCCTTCACAGAATCGAATTTTCCGACATTCCTGCTGCTCAAATCTTCCAGACTAGCAGTCTGACTAATCACAGTACTGAGCATCTCCGCGGCATGTTTCGCCTTTCTGTCCGAAGATGCCGGGACGACGACAGAACCAAGCTTCTCTCCATTCACAACAATGTCAAATGCTTCCGTTTCCTCGTTCTGCAGAGCCCGCCCTCTTGTCAGTCGTTCCCCATTCATGTCAACAACAACCGCGTCCAGCTCTGCAAACTCCGAAAAAGAATTCTGCAAATCCTGCAGCTTTTTTACGTCTACATAATCTTTTAAAACCATACACCATCCTCCATATTGCTCTTAACCGATATATCTATAGTATAACGATATTTTCAGACAATTTCAATATTTATTCGCCTTTTTTATCTATCCTTTGTAACTACATCTTTTCTTCTTTTGGCTGTCGCGATCAATTCTCGTGCATTTTCTCTCACAGTGTCTGTAATCTCATCGCTGCCAATCATTCTTGCAAGCTCATCGACAGCCTCTGCCTCGTCCAGCAGCACAATATCTGTCGTCGTTTTGTTGTCCACTGCCTGCTTTGCAATTTTATAATGATTATCCGCCATAGCCGCAATCTGGGGCAGATGCGTGATACAGATAATCTGATGGCTCTGCGACAGCCTGCCAAGCTTCTCTGATACTTTCCACGCTGTTTTTCCACTGATACCCGTATCAATCTCGTCAAAGATCATGGTCGGTATCCGGTCTCTTGATGCGAGCACGGTCTTGATTGCCAGCATAATACGTGAAAGTTCACCGCCGCTTGCCACATTTCCAAGACTTTTTAACGGCTCGCCCGGATTTGTTGAAATCATAAACTCCACATCGTCGTATCCATTGGAAGACACTTCCTCTTTCTTGCGCACCTGTATCTCGAACTGCACATCCAGGAAGTTCAGGTCGGTCAGCGCTGCAGCCATATCTTTCTCAAGCTTTGCAGCTTCTTTTCCTCGAACCTTGGAAGCTTTCTGGCATAGTTTCTTTAGATTCGCCTGTATCTCTGCGAGCTTGGTTTCTAACTGCGCTTTATACACATCCGCGTTTCTAAGCTTCTCAATCTTTTCACCGAGTTCCTTCTGGTACTGCAAAACGGCCTGAATGCTGTCACCATATTTGAGCTTTAAATGATTCAACAGATTCAGCCGTTCCTCCATCTGTGCAAACCGCTCACCGTCAAACTCCATATCAGACATATATTCCGCAATTTCCCGGTTAAAGTCACTGAGCAGCGCATCA
The DNA here is from genome assembly GCA_947178035.1 of uncultured Lachnospiraceae bacterium. Lineage (GTDB taxonomy): Bacteria > Bacillota > Clostridia > Lachnospirales > Lachnospiraceae > COE1. The sequence continues at coordinate 6,909 of CAMWXA010000058.1, forward strand.
ATATTTTCCAGCTCATCCGCAAGCTCCTGCGCCCTGTCATCATAGCTCTCCACACTGCGCAGCTCCCGCACTGCATACCCTACTGCAGCCGCGGCCGACTGGTCACTGTTTCCAGGGAGTTGGTATGCCTTGTCCGCCGCCTCGACAATCTGTCTGCTGTTCGCCATTTTCCGATAATCGCGCTCAACCTCCTCATCCTCACCCACTGTCAAACCGGCTTCCTCGATTTCCTGATACTCAAACTCGGCCAGAGAAAGTTCCTTCGCCTTCGCTCCGTCGTCAACACAGAACGCTTCAAGCTCCTTTTTCAATTTTGTGTACTGCTGATATGTTTCCCGGAGCGCTTCCTTGATAGCTGCAAGCTCTTCCCCCGCAAAAGAATCAAGAATCTCCATATGATTTTTCTTGTACAGAAGCGACTGATGTTCATGCTGTCCATGAATGTCAATGAAAAGCTCAGAAAGCGCTTTGATTTGCTTAGCCGTGACGGTTTCTCCGCATATCTTAAACAGATTCCTGCTGGGCTGTATCCGGCGCTGGATAATGATAATCCCGTCCTCCTCGACTGGAATCTCAAGCGCCTTAACCTCCTGCCTCATGGCAGCATCCGTGACCTGAAAGACCAGCTCGACAAGTGCATAATCAGCTCCTGTTCGTATCATATCCTTATCCGCTCTCGCCCCCAGTGCAAGATTAATGGATCCAATAATAATCGACTTGCCGGCTCCAGTTTCACCACTCAGGATATTCAGACCTTCTCCAAAAGTTACCTCCGTCTCCGAGATCAGAGCCAGATTCTTTACATGTAAGCTAACTAACATTTTCCGTACCTAACCTTTTATAATTTCATCCAATTTTTTCATCACAACCTCAGTTTCCTCCACAGACTTCACCGCAGCAAATATCGTGTCATCCCCCGCGATGCAGCCCACAATCTCCGGAAAACGCATTGCATCCACCGCCGCTGCAACTGCCATCGCCATTCCCTGCACTGTCTTAATCACCAGTATATTCTGAGCCATACTCATAGAGACATAGCCATCCCGGAGCACACGGATATACTTGTCCCCAAGCCTGGTATCCTCATTCTGCAGAATGATATATTTCTGCCTGCCATTTCCTGATGCAATTTTTGACAGATGCAGTTCACGGATATCTCTCGACACAGTCGCCTGTGTCACCTCAAAGCCTTCCTTGCGGAGATAGGCCGCTAATTCCTCCTGCGTCTCAATATCGTATTTGTTGATCAATTCTACTACGACCTCGTGTCTCTCTCTTTTCATCTGGTTCCATACCACACCTTTCACAGATTTTTATGATTTCAGATCTCAAAAAACACGCATTTTCTTATGTAATGTATCCAGAAAACTTCCCTCGCTCAACTTTATGATTTTGGTCACCTTATCGGAGCGAATAATTCGAACCTTGTCTCCCTCATTGAGATTGACGGGGCATCTCCCGTCAAAGCTGACATCCACTTCCTGTTTTTCACCTGGCTTATGCCGCCCGATCTCAACATCGATGACATCATCCTCTGCAAGGATGATTGTTCTGTTATTTACCAGCGTATGCGAACAAACCGGTGTCATCATGATCAGTCTCGCCCGCGGCTCAACAATCGGCCCGCCGGCTGACAAATTATATGCTGTAGACCCTGTCGGCGTAGATATAATGATACCATCCGCACTGTATGTACTTAACAGCCTCCCATTCACGTAAATATTAAAGTTGATAACATGCAGTGCGCCTTTTCTGTTGATGACTATGTCATTCAACGCCGTCTGTGGATTGGAGCTGACACCTGATACCACTGGAATCCCGCTCAACATCATGCGCGGTTCAATCTCATACTGATCCGCAATCAGACTGTCCAGCGCAGACTCGATATCCTCCTTGTCCACCTCCGCAAGATACCCCAGTGTGCCAAGGTTGACACCAATCATCGGAATATGATAAGACACATACTCCCTCGCCGCCCTTAGCATAGTACCGTCACCACCAAGCACAATCATTCCCTCTACCTTATCATCAACCTTATCACTGCAAAGACACCCTTTCAGGTTTAGATAGTCTCGTATATATTGTGTAATCTCGCCTTTCCCATCCTTTGTCTGGTTCGTATATATATATATTGTTTTCATTGATACTCCATACTTAAAAACTGTCACGAAATAATTCGCCAGTCCTGCCACATTATTCATGACAGTTCCTTCTTTTCATATTATGATGATACGGTCAGACATCCAAAGTTTTATGCGCAAGTGCAACCGTCTCCCCAATTAAAGCAGCAAAATTGTCCTGCACATAGCTGCCTGAACCAAACTTCACCGCATCTCGTTCTGACCTGAGAAGATGCATCAGATATTCAATGTTTCCCTCCGGTCCCCTGATTGGAGAAAAATCAAGATTTAATATCTCAAAACCCTTTTCCAAAGCAATCGCAAACACTGTCTCAATCACTTCTCTATGCACCAGCGGGTCTCTCACGACACCCTTTTTTCCGACCTTCTCTTTTCCAGCCTCAAACTGCGGCTTAATCAGACATACCATCTGCCCGTCTGGCTTTAACAGGCTGTGGGCTGGTCCAAGTATCTTATCAAGTGAGATAAAAGACACATCCACCGACGCAAAATCAAGCCTGTCCGCGATATCCTCCGGTACCATATACCGGAAATTTGTCTTTTCCATACATACGACACGCTCGTCATTGCGCAGCTTCCACGCAAGCTGTCCATGTCCCACATCCACAGAATAAACCTTCTTGGCGCCATTTTGAAGCATACAATCCGTAAAACCTCCTGTAGATGCCCCGATATCCATGCATATTCTGCCGTCAAGGACCACACCAAACTGGTTGACTGCCTTCTCAAGCTTTAATCCGCCGCGGCTGACATAGCGGAGTGTATTCCCTCTGACTTCAATCTGAACCTTTGCTTCATCAAACATGGCGCCCGCCTTGTCCTCCTTCTGGTCATTGACGTACACACATCCTGCCATGATGACTGCTTTTGCCTTCTCCCGCGACACAGCGAGCCCCTGTCTCACCAACAGCACATCCAGACGTTCCTTCATTCCTTCGCGTCCTTCCCTATCTCTGTTCTATTATAAGATCTTCCTGCAGAAAATATTTTTTAAGAATTCTGTCCTCGATCGTCTTTGCATCAATCCCTACTTCACGGCGCAATATCTCTACATTGCCGTGCTCCACATATTCATCCGGGATACTGATTGTGAGCAGCTTCGTCTCCGGATGATTCTCGTCGAGATAGTCTCTCACCTTCTCACCAAATCCGCCGCTTGTCACATTTTCTTCCATAGTCACAAGAATACTGTGGTTCCTCACAGCCTCATCCAGTATCTCTGTGTCAATCGGCTTGACAAAACGGGCATTGATGACACTGCAGCGATATCCCCTTTTTGTGAGTGCATCCCGCACTGTGAGCGCTGTCTTTACCATGCTGCCCACTGCCACAAGTGCAATATCACTTTCATGATAAATCCATTCTGCCTTGCCGAAGCAAATTGGCTCGCGGTACTCGCGCAGCTCGTCGTACGCTTCGCCCCGCGGATAGCGAAGTGCGATCGGTCCCCGAAAAGCGACTGCAAACTTCAACATATCTGACAATTCCCACTTGTTTTTGGGTGCCATAATGTGCATATTGGGTATGGAGGAGAGATAAGACAGATCAAAGATTCCCTGATGTGTCTCCCCGTCGCTGCCCACCAGTCCAGCCCTGTCAATCGCAAAGACCACCGGAAGATTCTGAATACAGACATCATGTAGAATCTGGTCATACGCCCTCTGCAAAAAAGAAGAATACACTGCCACCACTGGCCGCATACCGCCTGCTGCCAGCCCTGCCGCAAAAGTCACTGCATGCTCCTCCGCAATCCCGACGTCAAAAAATCTGTCAGGATACAGATTGCGGAACCTTTTCAGTCCTGTGCCATCCGGCATTGCCGCCGTGATTGCCACAATGTCATCATAGCGGTCCCCAAGCTTACACATCACCGTCGAAAAGACATCTGTGTAGCTTGACTTTGTCTTTGGTGTAAGCGGCAGTCCCGTCTCCACATCAAAAGGCTCTGCGCCGTGAAACCGCGCCGGATGTTTTTCCGCCGGCGCAAAGCCTTTGCCTTTCTGTGTGATCACATGTACCAAGACTGCCGATTTGCAGCGTTTCGCTTCCCGCAGGACCTTTATCATGGCATTGATATTATGCCCATCAACAGGTCCTAAGTATGTAATCCCCATATCCTCGAAGAACATCCCTGGAATCACCAGCTGCTTTACGGAACTTTTCGCCCTTCTGATACTCGTGACAATCGGCTCGCCCAGTTTGGACTCCATGAGGGAATTGTATATCCCCTCCTTCATATCGAGATACTTGTCGGCTGTTCTAATGTTGTTGAGGTATTTTGACACACCTCCGACATTTTCTGAAATCGACATATTATTATCATTTAGTACGATGATAAAATTCTTTTTTAACCGGGAGGCATTATTTAGCGCCTCATACGCCATTCCCCCAGTAAGCGAACCATCACCGATGACAGAAATAATGGTATGGTCTTCATTGCGAAGATCCCTTGCCTTCACAAGTCCCAAACCAGCTGAGATGGATGTGGAGCTGTGTCCTGTGTCAAAACAATCACACTCGCTCTCCTTTCTCTTGGGAAAACCGCTCATACCGCCATATTTTCGCAGATTTTCAAAGCCTGAACGCCTGCCTGTCAACAATTTATGGGTGTAGGACTGATGCCCTACATCCCACACGATCTTGTCCTGGGGCAGATTCAGGCTCAGATGCAGTGCCATTGTCAGCTCCACCGCGCCGAGATTCGAACCAAGATGCCCGCCTGTGACACTAATCTTATGAATTAGAAAATCTCTGATCTCCTCTGCCAAGCGATTCCAGTTTTCGGGCGCTACGTTTTTAATATCATTTTCTTTCTCTATCGTCTCTAATATCATACTCAGCGTCTCCACCTTTCAGAATTGCAATTTCCATCTTGTGACCCCTGCATTATTGCAGGCTGTATGACTTCTGTGCTGTAAATGTTCCTATTTTATGCGGGTAATCAGACTGTGTATCAGCTCCATCAGAAATTCATTCCGAAAGCCTTCGTTCTCCAAGGATTTCAGCAGTTCTACCGCATGATCCGACATCTCCTTCTGCTCCTGCGCAGCCTCCTCGATTCCTTTAAGTGTGACATAGGTCGTCTTCTGATTCTTCGCGTCACTACCGACTGGCTTTCCCAGCGTTTCCAGACTGCTTGTCACATCGAGAATATCATCCTGTATCTGGAATGCAATACCAATCTCGTAAGCGGCTTTTTCCACAAGCGCAGTCTGCGCATCACTTGCACCTGCAAGCACGGCTCCAACCATCATGGCAGCCTGTATCAGCGCTGCAGTCTTGTGTTCATGAATAAAGAGCAATTGCTCCTGTGTCACTTTTTCTCCGAGATTTTCTGCCTCAATATCGGCTGTCTGACCGCCGATCATCCCGTATATTCCAGCCTTTTTGGCAAGTATGGAGAGTGCCCTTGCGATTTTCAGTCTTTCGCTGTCACTGTCTGACTGGTCAAATGATTTCAGTGCTGTCTCAAATGCATAATTCAGAAGTCCATCCCCCGCAAGAATCGCCATGGCATCCCCATAGACAACCCATGTGGTCTGTCTGCCCCTGCGGTATTCATCATTGTCCATAGCCGGCAGGTCGTCATGTACAAGGGAATACGTATGTATCATTTCGATCGCCGCCATAAAGGGTTCTATTACACGGTCTGCACCGCCAAAAAGCCGGTATGTCTCTGCCATCAGCATCGGCCGAAGACGCTTGCCTCCCACATTGACACTGTAGTTCATCGCTTCCATCACGGTCTTTGCCCAGCCTTCTTCCTCTGGAAGAAACGCTTTCAATATTGTCTCGATTTCCTTTACTTTGCCATCTAATTCTCTATCAAAATTCATCTAATTCACCATTTTCGTTCAATTTGAGAACTTCCTTCTCCACCTTGTCTATCCTGTCATTGCAGGATTGAATTAACTTCATGCCCTCTTTATACAATTGAAAGGATTCCTCCAGGGAAATATCCTCCTGCTCCAATTTCCCAATCATTTCTTCAAGCTTTTCAAATACCTGATCAAGCGTCTGCTCCTTCGCCATACTTTACCTCATCTACTTTTTTCACTTCCGCCTGTATGATGCCATTTTTAACATAAATCTGCACCATTTCCCCAAGCTTCACACTGTTCACATCATTGATTACTCTTTGCTTCGCATCTTCGACATACGCATAGCCCTGACTCAGCTTTTCAAGCGGTGACAAGCCTTTCAGCCTCTCGGCATAAAGTGCTATACGATGCCGCTGCTGCGTCAGTCTGCTGCCCATCAGCCCTGCAAGCCGTCCTTCCAGGTCCATACAGTATGTGCGCTTTTGTTGAATCTGATTCACAGGGCTCAAATACTTTAGCCGCACCTTCTGATGTTCCAGTTTAGTCTGCTGTTTTCGAAGCTGCACCTGCATGAGATGCTTCAATGTAGCCTGGTACGCCCCCAGCTTGTCCATCAGCTGCGCAAAATCATAGACTGCAAGCTCCGCTGCTGCCGAGGGCGTCGGCGCCCTCAGATCCGCGACAAAATCTGTAATCGTCGTGTCCGTCTCGTGTCCGACTGCAGATATAATAGGAACCGTGCAGTCAAATACGGCCTGTGCCACTGCTTCCTCATTGAAAGCCCACAAATCTTCGATGGAACCGCCGCCTCTGCCGACGATCATCACATCCACACCGAGCTGCTCCAGGGCATGAATTCCGTTTACAATACTCGCGACAGCCTGATCTCCCTGCACGACTGCCGGATACAATATAATCTGTATATATGGATTCCGCCTTGTCGCAATGTTGATGATATCACGCACTGCCGCCCCGGTAGGTGCCGTCACCACCCCTAGTGTCCTGATGTATTGAGGAATGATCTGTTTGTATTCTGGTGCAAACATTCCCATCTCCTCAAGCTTGCGCTTCATGCGGTCAAATTTTTCATATAGTACACCGGTGCCGTCAAGTGCGATCTGCCTGGCGTAAAGCTGGTATTTTCCATCCCTCTCGTATACGTCAATCGTACCGCCAACCACAACCATCTGCCCTTCTTCCAATCGGAAAGAAAGTCCGGTGCGACTGCCGGCAAACATGACACAGGCGATAACGCCCTTTGCATCCTTTAACGTAAAATAGATATGCCCTGATGAATGGTACTTGCAGTTGCTGACTTCGCCCTTTACCAGAACAAACCGCAGCATATAATCCTGCGTAAACATGTTCTTAATGTATGAATTGATCTGGGCAACCGTATAAACATTCTGTCTCACAAATATGCCTCCATATGCTGTGAACGCAGTCAACGAAGGATGCCTTATGCAAACTTTGCAAGCACTCCGTTGACAAAACCCGACGATTCTTCCTGTCCAAATTTCTTGGCAAGCTCTACTGCCTCATTGATTGCAACTCCTGTGGGAACATCCTCATCATAGACAATCTCATACACCGCAAGGCGCAGGATAGTGAGATCGACTTTTCCCATTCTCTGCGTTGTCCAGCCTTTGGCCTGTTTGTTGATCATCCCGTCAAGCTCGTCGAGCTTTTCTATGATTCGATTGCTTTTACTTGAAATGTATGCGGCATCTTCGTCCCTGATCTTTGGCGCTTCGTTTTCCTGTGTTTCCATTTTCAGCGCTTCAAAAAAGAACTGTTCCTGCTCAGGCATCTCTTCTCTGTCATTAAATTCTATTCTGAAAATATACTTGAATATCTGTTCTCTAAGCTCTCTTCTGCTCATTTATCTTTTCCTTAATATATTGTTCTGTCACTATTTGTCCGATGCCATCTTAATACCGACAATTCTGATATTGACATCAGAAACTTTGAAGCCTGTCATTGTCTCGATTGCATTCTTCACCTTTTCCTGTACCTTATTGCAGGTTGTAGGGATATTAAATCCATACTCCAATGTGACCGCCAGCTCCACAGACACGTTTCCATCAAGAATATCAATTTTAACCCCTTTCGTCTGCTTCTTCATGCCAACCTTGCCCATCAGCTCGTTTGTGATATTGCCAACCATAGCTCCTACACCGTCCACCTCTGTGGCCGCAAGTCCTGCAATCATGGCAACAACATCATTTGCAATTTTTACTGTCCCAAACTCTTCATTGTTCGATGAATATCCACTCTTCTCTGTTTCTCTTTCCATGCTTAAACCTCCTGTGTCCCTTTCTGCAATATGTTATATTATACCATTATACCCAAACTTTGCAAAGTAGAAATTGGGTTCCTGTTATCATACTTTCCCAAAATCTGTTATTCCATTCCAAAAGCAGTTGTGCTATTTTATATATTCCAAAAACTGATTGTCCGCTGCTGCTCATTGGAGGTATATGCGATGCTCTCTCCCTGCTTGTCCACAAAATCAAAAATCTTCTGGGAATCAATCAGCGCCTGCAC